>JAETSS010000347.1 GCA_021769545.1 Eubacterium sp. | reverse complement strand
ACAGAGGGCGGCTTCCCATGATGAGGTTTCGATATCTCAGATGGGAATGGAATATCTAAGAGACAGTCTGTCTGATTTGAGCGGAAACGGGAATAACATTTTGCCGGGGAATATTATTCCGTTTGCAGCGGGCAGTGATATGTCGCTGATGGATGGATTTTGCAGGACTTACATATTGCAGCGTCTGGATACGGAGGGCGCAGACGGCGTAAGTAATAAGCTTTACAGTCAATTAATGCTCCGCTATCAGGATGAGCTATACGGAAAGGACGACAGTGAGCTGTCAAGCCACGCAGAAAGCCTTGCAAGGTCCTATGCAGCGATGCGTAAGCAGATTGTAGACGGATATGAGAACGGCACGCGAGAGGTCTGGACGATGGATAAAAGTACGGGCGATGATTTTAGCGGCGTTGAGTTTGAGATAGACGGAAGCGCCGTGCGTTACCGGAAGCTTACTAAGGAAGAAGAGCTTGAGAATCTTGATAAGGCATTTGCCAGGCTGACAGAGGACATCGCAAAGGAGCTGTCAGAGAGAATGGCAAAGGAGGCTGAAAAAAGGGCTGCCGAATCAGGCGAGGAGCTTTCCGAGGAGGAAAAGGAATTCTGGTATATAGGAAGTCTGGCAGACAGCCTTATTAAGGAAATTAATGATTTTCTTGACAAGCTGGCGATGGAAGAGGCTATGAAGAACAAGGAAAAGCCTCTGGATTTTGGAGAACGTCTGGCAGTTGAGATGCGCAGTCACGGCATCGAGACAGAGGCGAGAGGGAAACAGCTTGCACAGTATGCGAATTACCGGAAGATGAGTAAGATGACGGCAGACGTACAGACGCTGCTGGGTTATCTTAAAGCGTAAGCAGGCAATTAAAGGTTTAAATGATTTATATAGCGCAGGGGCAAAAGGTGTGTCTCTGCGCTATATTTTTACGGAAAAAGTACTTCCTCCTCCGTCTGTGTCCTGTACGTGAAGAGAGATTCCCTGTATTTCGGCGAGAGCGGCGGCGATGGAAAGTCCCAGCCCGAAATGCTCTTTTTTATTGCGTGATTTATCGCTGCGGTAAAAGCTGTCAAAAATCAGCTTTTTTTCTTCGTCGGAAATTCCGGGGCCGTGGTCCGTAACAGAAACTGTGACATGCGGACGCCCGCGGCAAGAAGAGGACTGTGCCCGAAGAATAATTTTTCTTGAATCGTCCGCAGTGTCCGGTGTGTTTTGTGCCGTGCCGGTCAGTGCGTAGGAAACCGCGTTATCCAGCAATATAGTGAAAATCTGCCGGCACAAATCCGAATCGGCGTATACCTTTGGCAGCGGTTCCGCGGGAAGGATAAGGAGAAGCTTTCCCTCTTTCGAGACGCAGAGAGGCTCGTATAATTCTAAAAGCTCTAAAAGTAATTCATC
>JAETSS010000346.1 GCA_021769545.1 Eubacterium sp. | reverse complement strand
TTGGTGTGAATCTATTATAACACATCGGAAGTTTCACCTGCAATTAGATATTGTTAATGAAATAGTGAAAAGATTGTGTATTCTTTTACAATGAACTGCTTATACGGTTGCAAGCATAAAATCATAAGCGATAAATATTTCTGTTATTTGTCAAATAAAATCATAAATAGGTATTGACAAATCATACCACATGTAATAATATTATTACACATGATACAATTAATTAAAAATGAAAGGAGAAAGACTATGTTTAATATTATGCCAGTGATCGGGGCAGTTGGGGCGATCGTTATCATTGCAGTGTATCTGATCGTGAAGGGGGCGGAGAAAAAAGCCCGGTACAGCAGTCTCGACCAGGAAAAGTTCAATCACTTTGTGGAGGAGATCCGGCGCGAGAACGCGGAGATCCGAAAGGATCTGCAGACTGTCAGGGCAAAGGTTGAGTCGATCGACAAAATGATGGAAGAGATCTAGCTATGGAAAATTTTGTTGGAGATTTAAACCTGAAAAGATACGAGGATTATGTCAATGTCTTTGATGCGCTGTCCCACCCCGCAAGGATCAAGATCATCGGTATCCTGGCGGAGGGACGGCAGTATGTGAGCGAGCTGGCAAGGCTGGTGAACATCAGCAGGCCGCTGCTTTACATGCATCTGAAGAAGCTGGAGACGGCGCGGCTTGTCACGAGCACGATGGAACTGTCTGACAGCGGAAAGGCAATGAAGTTTTACGCGCTGGAGGATTTTGACCTGCACATTACCAGGGAACTGCTAAAACAGCTTTCTGAAAATATCATTATCGAGAACCCGGGCGGGAAGGAGTGATGACCGGATATGGTAAAATATGAAAAAGAACCCATGGAGATCAGGATAGACGTTGCGAACGGAAATTACGAGGTGGCACTGGAGATCACTGCACATATGGATACCGTCTACACGGTATATTGTCAGAATAGACGTTTTGTGACTGTGGACCGAAAGATCCGCGCAGGTGAGACGCAGAAGCTCACTTTCGTCGTGAATGTGTGCGACTACATTCGCAGAGATGCCGCATACACCGTCGACAGCATTCAGATCTATATCGTGTGCGACAGTGAACTGGCTGTCGTTCCGTCGTATGTCCCGGTGAAGGTCCCGACGCTCTATATCATCGGAGACTCTACGGTCACAGACCAGCCCGCGGAGTATCCCTACGACCCTGAGAAGACCTACTGCGGCTGGGGGCAGGTGCTGCCGATGTTTTTGGACAACCAGATCGCGGTGTCGAACCATTCCGAGTCGGGGGCGACGACAAAGGAGGTATTCCGTCTGCATTTTGAGACGCTGCGGCGCAAGCTGAGGCCGAATGACTATCTGATGATCGAGTTTGGGCACAATGACCAGAAGGATCCGGAGCTTGAT
>JAETSS010000345.1 GCA_021769545.1 Eubacterium sp. | reverse complement strand
CGGTACGGACGTGGAAGTGATACCGGGAGAAGAGAACGATGAAGCGATACTGGAGGCAGGAACGCGCCTTACCGTAGACGAAGCATGCTTTCCAATAAAGCTTTTTATCGGTCAGGTAGAGAGACTCACCCGCAGGTGCGACAGGGTGCTGATACCGAGAGTTATGAAGGACTGCAACGGCAGATGGCTCTGTCCAAAGCTTCTGGGACTGCCGGAATTTTCGTCACGGATACAGGAGCGTGATAAACTCCTGGTAACGGAGCCTGTATACTTTGAAAACAGACACAGGGCGGGCAGAGCATTGTGGAAGTTGTGCAGGGCGCTGGGGATCAAAAGAGATGTTTTCGAAAGGAATTTCGAACGTGCATACGACAGACAGATAAGGGTAGCGGCAGGTATGGAAAAGGCACATATCGAAGCGGACTGGGAATTCATGCCCAAGCTGCCGGGTGAAGGTGAGATATCACTGCCCAATACCAGGAAGGTACTGGTGCTGGGTCATTGCTACAATATATATGACAGCTTTGCCAACTGCGGCATCATGGAGAAGCTGGACGAGCTGGCTATATCGGCGGTAACCGAAAAGGCGGTCAATCAGGTGAAGCGCGAGGCTGCTGTGAAGCGACTCGGTCTTGCCAAGAAGCCATTCTGGGAATCATTCATACGAAACGTGGGAACGGCGCTGGAGCTTAAGGACCGTGTGGACGGGATCATCTATCTATCCTCATTTTCCTGCGGCCCCGATGCCTTTATTACGGAGATGCTCAAGAAATATACAGGCGATACGCCCCTTATGATATTGAAGCTGGACGAGCACAGAGGTGAAGCGGGCTTTGAGACGAGACTGGAAGCCTTTTCCGATCTTCTGGAAAGAAGGAGGTACGCATGATCGTTACTTTTCCGCATATCGGAGATATATCATATGTGATGTCTGATTTTTTTAACGAGCTTGGCGTACCACATGTGGTACCGCCGGAAAACGACAGCGAGACCATGCAGGCAGGCATCGAGCTTTCGCCGGAGGAAATGTGCATGCCCTTTAAGTTCATGATAGGAAATCTTAAGCGGGCTTACGATATGGGAGCCGATACTGCGGTCATGGCTGCCACCTGCGGACCCTGCAGGCTGGGAGAGTATTGCCAGCTGATGATGGAGGTCATGGAAAACGCAGGGTGCTCATATAAGTGGGTACTGCTGGATTCTCCGTCCGAAATAGGGCTGAGGGAATTCGTAAAGAGGTTCTCAGTGCTGCTTGAGGGCAGAGACATCGGCAGGGCGCAGCTTATGAAGAATGTCCTTCGCGGGATAAATATGACGCTCAGTATGGACAGACTGAGGAGAAGGGCCGAAAGAAGAGCGGGATATCTGGAAAACCCATATGAAGCGGTAGAGGTGCTTCACG
>JAETSS010000344.1 GCA_021769545.1 Eubacterium sp. | reverse complement strand
ATTCCGGACGAAGCCAGAAGATCAACCATAGCCAAATCACGCGCCGTTGTACAGTTGTCGCGCATCAGCTCCAACGCTTCATCGGTGTAGGTGTCCTTAACAACCTTTGCGGTTTTCACCTTATGAATCCGTCGCACCGGACTTTTCACGATGAAGTCCTCATCCTCAAGCCAAGAGAAGAAGCTGGACAGGATCCGGCGGATGTTGTCTATGGTCACTTTACTCGACCTTCGCTGAACCTGATAGTTGGTTAGATAGCGGCGCAAATCATCTGTGGTGACCTGTTGCACAGCCTTTCCGACTCCGGCAATCAGAGATTCAATCGTCTTCCGGTAGTAGCTCAGGGTTTTCTCTGAGCAGCCTTCGATCCGTTTTGCCGTGATAAATGCTTCGACTGCATCTGTTTCTTCTGCTGGAATTGAGCCACTATCATAGGTGATCGTTGCCCCTTCCAATGTCTCAGCCATTGCATCCCGAAGGTGCATGAGCTGTTCGTTGTTAAGATACGGCAGCATTTTTCGCTGTATCTCCGCGATGAGTTGTTCTGTCATTGTCGTGTCTCCTTTCGAGGTAAGAGAACGACATTCAGTGGCAGTTCCTTTTGTAAAACTCTCGCCACTGGTGAGAGTTATTTAGACGGTAAACGATAATTTACTTGATCAAGCGCAAACCCTTTATAAGCAGCACTTCCCATATAGCGTACAAGATGATCTTCCTGATGGTTGGCGCATAGGTACAGTGGGTGAAATCATCGAAATCCATGACTCGAAGCGCATTCCTCTCTCTGGTGCAGATAGAATGAAGATGGAGAAGAAGATCTATCCATATTACGGAGCAGCTTCTCTCATGGATTATGTAGATAATTACATCTTTGACGGCAAATACCTTCTTCTGGGTGAAGATGGTACTGTTGTTGACGATGCTGGCTATCCAATCCTGCAATATGTATGGGGACAATTCTGGGTAAACAACCATGCCCACATTCTCACCGGAAGGCTCGGATTTAATGTTGAGAGCTTGTATATGCTCTTCAAACAAACTCCGGTAAAATCTATTGTTACCGGTGCTGTTCAACCTAAGATCAGCCAAGCAAACTTGCGATCTGTCCAAGTCGTTATTCCTCCTGAACACAATCTCAAAGAGTATAATGATCTGGTTGAGCCGCTGTTTTCTTTGCTTCGTGCAAACGAGGAAGAGTGTAAATCCTTAGCAGCACTGCGCGACACGCTTCTTCCGAAGCTCATGTCCGGCGAGATCGACGTCTCTGCCGTCCAGCTCTAAGCTGCTAAATTATCGTTTATCCTATCGTTAAGCGCAATCTTTTCGTCAATCCTTGCAAGGAAATCTCCGATGCGTCTCTGCTCGTCCAAGTCTGGCACTGACAATTCAAGCTCTTCGAGAA
>JAETSS010000343.1 GCA_021769545.1 Eubacterium sp. | reverse complement strand
CTGTCTTTGCATGACGACAGCCGTCTACAGATCCAGTCTCATGACCTCCGGATGACAGCTCACGCCATACTGCGGACATGTAAGGCACTCGAAGAAATTGGGCGCTTCTTCTCTCGGCACCGTTACAAAGCCCTGCTTTCTGAAAAAGCCCGGCGCTCTGGCGACAAGAAAAATGCGCTTTCCGCCCAGCTTGAGGGTCTCTTCTATGCCTTTATCCAGAAGCGTCTTTCCCAGCCTGAATTTTCTGTACTGCGGATCTATCGCTATCCCGTCTACGATAAACTCTCCTTCACGCCTGGCGAGAACGAATCCTCCGATGAGTTTTCCAGCAGGATCGCCATCCGGGTCGTTATCCTCGCCCGTCACTATCTGCCAGCACTTCACTAGATCCGTCGGCACCGGCTCCTCCTCCGAAAACTCCAGCTCATTTTCGATAAAGAAAGGCACCAGCTTTTCATAATCCTCAGTTACCGATATTTTAAAATTCACCATATCGTTTCATCTCCTTAAAACTCTCTGATCTCTAATCATACTGCCATGTATCCTCTGATACGAATACATCCAGTCTCTGGGCCAATACACTGAAATCCAGCGGGAGCTTCTCCCCATGCTCGCCGTCTATATCAGTGCTGATGTCCTCGTTGGATTCTATCAGCAGCTTGTCCGTCTGGAAATACAGCACGTGCTTGTTGTTTGGATGTCTGCCGTGGACCACTTCAAAGAGCAGCGGACCGAACTCGACGATAGGCATCTTTCTGAAAGCTATGACGTCCAGCTTGCCGTCGTTTATGGACGACTGCGGCGAAAGCTTCCTGAATCCTCCTGCCGACTCGCCGTTCATAACCACCATGAAATATATCTCTTCCTCATATACGCATTCAGGTGTCGTAAGCTTTACGGGAAGTACCCTTATCTGCGGGATCTCGGTCACCGCTTTCAGGTAATATGCCAGGATACCTATGGCGTTTTTAAGGTTCGGGTCCGTCTTCTGGCTGACATCCACCAACGCTCCCATGGCGGCTACGTTTATGAATATCTTTCCGTTCACCATACCTACGTCTGCCTTGGTGGTCCTGTTTCCCAGAGCTATATCAAGCTGATACTCTATGTCTGACGGCAGCTCGAAGTAATATGCGAAATCGTTGGCTGTTCCTGCAGGCAGTATCGCCAGCGGCAGATGTATATCGTGCTTTACCATGGCGTTGACGCACAGATTGACCGTACCGTCGCCGCCTGCCGCGATTATCCTGTCGAACTCGTTCTGATCGATCTTTGAAAGTACATCGTCTATTACCAATCCCTTGGCAGCCCGTACCGGAACCACCTGATATCCTGCATTCTGACATCTTTCCACGATGTAGTCGAGATTATTCTTGAATATTCCGCTTCCCGAATATGCATTGT
>JAETSS010000342.1 GCA_021769545.1 Eubacterium sp. | reverse complement strand
ATATCCCCTAAATACCGGCGCGCCCATCACAGCTCTTTTTTGAGAAAAACGGAGAAGGTGCTTCCGGTCCCTTCGGAGATCACCTTGATATAGCCGCTCTGCTTGTTGACGATGTCGCGGGTCAGGTAAAGCCCTATACCTACACCTTCTACGCCGGAAGAATTGCTGCCGCGGTAAAAGCGTCCGAAGATCTTTGCCTGTTCTTCCTCGGATATACCGGGACCGTTGTCCGTTATATCGAGCCGCAGGTATACGGGATATTCCGTTATCGTTATATCCACTCTTCCGCCTGCAGGTGTGTATTTGACTGCATTGTCCAGCACATTGGCAATGGCTTCCGCTGTCCAGTTGAAATCAAGTACCGCTTCAAAGACCTCGTCGCATTGGAAGGATATCGTCGTATCCTTTTCCATGGCTTTGGCATACACCGAACCTATGGCGTGCAGCACTATATCATTGAGGGACGTTTTCCGGGGCTTGAGCCGTATTATACCGCTTTCAAGCCTGGACATCTTTATCAGACTGTTTGTCAGAAATACCAGCTTATCAAGAGAAAGCTGCAGTATCCTGTTGTATTCTTCACGCTCTGCAGCGGAAAGGTCTTCATCATCCATCAGCTCCGCAAAAGTCTTTGCTTCTGCAACAGGGGTCTTTATCTGATGGGATATATCGGAGATCAATGTCTTTATCTGATCCTTCTCTTCCTCCAGCAGCCTGTTCTGGGAGAGCAACAGCTTTCGCAGTTTCAGGAGCTGATGCTGCAGACGCGAAAGCAGTGTATCTTCATTTTCGGAAAACAGTATGAGCTCCTGCTGCCCTATAAGCTCCTCTATCAGCAGTGTAAGCTGTTCAAGAAGATCATCGGTATATCTGTTATGTATGATATCCATGCTGAATATCAGTGCGCACAATACCCCGCTCAGGATAAAGGCAACGAAGGTCCATTGAACATCCTTGGATATGATGTAGCAGCCTACGGAATCTATCAGAACGAGTAAGATACCCAGATTCATTATATTCTTGCGATAAAATTTAAAATTTTTCATGTCGCTCTCCAAATGTATATCCCATTCCAAACACCGTCACTATATATTTCTGGTCGCTGTCATGGAGCTTCTGTCTCAGCCGCCGGATGTTTACTCTGACGGTGTTGTCATCCACAAAGCATCCGTCGATATCCCAGATGTTTTCCAGGATCATGTTTCTGGTAACGATATGTCCCCTGTTGGCGATCATATACTCAAGCAGCCTGTATTCCGTCGTAGTGAGACGTATCTCCTCGCCACCTACGGCAACGAGGCATCTGCTCATGTCCACGGTAAGGTCCTTGTAACGGAAAATCCCGCTGTCCTCTCTTCGGCTTCGTTTAAGGACTGCCTGAACTTTCTTTCTCAGTACCTCAAG
>JAETSS010000341.1 GCA_021769545.1 Eubacterium sp. | reverse complement strand
CCTGCAAACAGCACTACATCATAGTCGTGCCACAGTTCCCCGGCAAGGCGGATGCTCCCGGCAGCGTCTTGTGCCGCTATGACGTCGATACCGCGTTCCTTCAGTATTTCCGCCAGCCTTTCGGCCCGGAGCTTTCTCGGATTATCGGGTTCTGTAGCTATTATCTCATGTGTTATATCGGTAAAGGAATCAAGGATCTTGTCGATCTGCTTGTCTGCCAGCATTCCGGTCACCAGCAATATCCTCCGTCCGTCAAAGTATTTCTTCATGGTATCGCGCAAAGCGCGGGCGCCTGCTTCGTTGTGGGCCCCGTCTATGATGACTGTCGGTATCCCGTTTTCCCGATCTTCACGCTGTATCACTTCAAAACGTCCCGGCTGCACGGCTTTCTGCAGTCCTCGATAAAGGGGCTCTCGCCTTACCTTTATCTCGCCTGCCTTACGCAGCACCTCGATTATGGCCAGCGCCGTCTTGAGATTTTCTCCCTGATGGCGTCCCGCCATGGAAAGCTTCACATCGCTGTAATCCGTACCGTAAAGCTCCATCGTCACGGTCTGTGAAAAGGGTGTCTCATCGAAGGTCGAAAATTTTATCGTCGAAACATCGTAGAGCCTGCTGCCCTTTTCATAGGCCCTGCGCGCGATGACCGCTGCGGCCCCGTGGTCTGAAACGTTGGATATCACAGGTACTCCCGGCTTGATTATCCCGGCCTTGTCTGCGGCGATCTCTTCAAGGGTGTTTCCCAGCCTGTCCATATGGTCGTATGAGATGGAACAGATGGCACAGGCCAGCGGCTTCTTCACCACGTTGGTGGAATCTCCGCTGCCTCCAAGGCCCACCTCCAGTATCACGATGTCGGCAGACTTTTCCCTGAAATACAGCAGCGCTATGGCCGTCACCACCTCGAATTCGGTAGGCGACTCATTTCCCTCCGCAACCATTTCATCGACTGCCTTGAGGACGCGTTCCGTATATATCTCCAGATCTTCATCGGAAATGTTCTCCCCGCCGAGCCTTATGCGCTCGTTGAAAACTTCAAGAAACGGCGACGTATACAGCCCTATCCTGTATCCGCAGGCTGCAAGCCCTTCCTCAAGGAATTTGCACACCGAGCCCTTTCCATTGGTGCCTGCCACATGGATGACTCTCAGCTCCTCGTGAGGATTTCCCAGCTTTTCCAGCAGCATGTTCATACGCTCAAGGCCGAGAACCATCCCGAATCTGTTGAATTCATGTATTTTGTCTATTGCATTTGTCATGTTGTCTCTGTTATTTCACCTTCTGCTCAACGAGGGCCAGTCTGTCGCATACCTTGGCAAGCATTTCCTCGTATTTTACTTTCTTGGCCTTCTCCTCGTTTACTACTTTTTCAGGCGCCTTGCTGATGAAGCCCTGATTTGACAGCTTG
>JAETSS010000340.1 GCA_021769545.1 Eubacterium sp. | reverse complement strand
CGGCTGAGCCGTCTCACCATCATCCTCCACAGGGGCGGCCGCTGCAAACAGCTTGCCCGGCAGGAACGCCAGTCTCCTGCTTATCAGCCGTGCGATGAATCCCACCAGCAGCGCTGCCACTACCGTTCCTTCCCTGACGCCTGAAAGTCCGCCCAGCAGTACGAATGACATAACTGCCGCAATGACCGACATGGACACGTCGAAGACTATCTTGGTGATCCCAAAGTCCGTCTTCCACGTATGCACCACGGCTCGTACAAAGGATTCTCCCGGCAGCATCACCACATTTGCCAGCATTTCCGCATATACACCGATACCCAGGATCACGCAGCCTATAAGAAGATATACGACCTTCATTATGTACATATGCGGCTCCACGAAGCTCAGTATCATCATGCTGAAATCTATGAAATATCCGAATACGATGGATACGGGTATCTGCAGCACGTGTTCCAGTTTGAAATTCCTTCGCAGTATAATAAGCTGGAGGATTATAAGAAACAGGCTGAAAAATATCGTGAATTCTCCCAAAGTAAAGGGAAATCTAAGACTCAGCACATACGGTATCGATGATATGGGCGATGTGCCGAGATCAGCCTTTGTCACCATGCTCACACCCAGAGAACTTACGAAAAGCCCTATTACGAAAACTATATACCGCTTTACTTTATCTAACATAAAAAATTTGTCCTTTCTACCAAATTACCAAATCATACTTTTTCTGATTACGCTTGTTTTGTTCCGGCCTTGTCCGGCATGATCAGCTCTCTACTTTTCCAGATTTTCATATATCCTGGCAAAGGTCTCCATAAAGCTGTCTCTGTCTTTTTTTGATATGCCCTGAAAAGCCCTGCTCTCAAGCTCCGCAAATGCGCTTTCCATAACGGGAAGATACTCCCTGCCCTTATGGGTGATGAAAACGTGGAGCGAGCGTCTGTTGCCATTGAGCATGCGCCTCTCGATCAGGCCCTTTTCCTCCATGCGGCTCAGGACGGACGTAAGAGACGGCGCTTCGATATGACACCCGGCGGCTATCTCCTTCTGACCGGCGCCGTCGTGGTCCTTGAGGTAGTCAAGTATCTTGGGCTGTCCCATGGTAAGTCCCGTGTCCTTGAGGGCCGCCAGCAGCTTTTTCTGGAACATAGAGTGATTTGCCATCGAAAGATAGTGGAATGAATTGTCCATTTCTGCCTCCTTGTGTTTTTTTGATTAGAATACTAACTATTAGAATTATAATGATTGTGGTGTGAGATGTCAAGGGGACGTATACTGCGATTGATCGTGAGCAATGCCTGTAAGTTCTGCTATCGTTTCTATATTTCTTCACAACAATTGCAAAATCCAATGGGTTTGAACCTGCTGAGGGGGTTGCATTACGCTTGATGCTCCCATCTTGCTCCTGCACGCCC
>JAETSS010000010.1 GCA_021769545.1 Eubacterium sp. | reverse complement strand
AAGGCAAGAGAGGCTGCGGAAGCTGCGGTCTTGGATGCGGTAACTTCCTCAAGATAGGCGACGCTGTCTGCGAAGGACCTGAATACGAATCCATTTCCGTAGCAGGACCTAATGCAGGTATCAGAGATCCGTATTCGATAGTAAAATTCAACATGGTAGCAGACGATGTAGGTCTCGACACCATCAGTGCGGGCGACACCATCATCTGGGCTATGGAAATGACGGAAAAAGGACTTCACGACTTCGGCATCAGATTCGGAGACGGAGAAGGAATGATAAGACTTCTCAAGGAAATGTCTACAAGAACAGGCGTAGGCGCAGAGCTTGCAGACGGAGTTAAAAAGGCTGCAGAGAAATTCGGCGGCATGGACTTCGCTATGCAGGTAAAGGGACTCGAATATCCTCAGTACGAGCCACGCGGCTCATGGGGAATGGCCCTCTCATATGCCATCTCCGACAGAGGTGCGTGCCATATGAGATCATATGCACCGAATGAAGAAGTATTCGCGGCATCCATACCTCCGTATACACCGGAAGGAAAAGGTCAGCTTGTCAAGGATCTGCAGATTTCCAATGCAGTTAAATTCAGTCTCTGCATATGCGACTTCTGGGGAACCCTTACAGGCAACTATGAAAGAATGGCAGAGCTCATGACTCTGGTTACAGGCAAAGAGTGGACTGCCGACGACATGATCGAAACAGGTATCAGAGTAATCAATATAGCAAGAGCATTCAATCAGAGAGAAGGCTTCAACAGAAAGCACGATACAGTGCCAAAGAGAGTCGTTACGGAAGCTCTCAAGAGCGGTCCTGCAGAAGGACAGGTGATCCCGCCGGAAGCATTCGAAGATATGCTCGACCAGTATTACCAGGTAATGGGCTGGAACAACGACGGTACTCTTCCTGAGGAACTGATCCAGTCGCTGCTGTAATGACGGTGAGATAGAGGATAAAAGTAACAACTGTTTATATGAAAAACAGCTCTCGGATTTTTCGGGAGTTGTTTTTTATAGTGACATTATCGACAGAGAGATAATTTTTTTTGAAAAAACAGCGTTACCCCTTGAACTTAAAGGGGTTTTGTAGTACGATTCGAATTGAGAACACTGATTTTTTGACACGATATATGTGTACAGAAACATAGAAAGATTTTGAAAATAATAAAAACTGAATGGAGAAATCCTGCCGTCGTCAGCGACGGATAAAACACTCCGTTTGGAAGGAAGTGATCGGTCATTAGTCGAGAGGAATTACAGAAACAGAAAATATTGATCGTAGATGATTCCGAGATGAACCGTTCGATACTGGCGGATATCCTTGGAGAAGAATATGAGATCATGGAGGCGGAGGACGGAGTTCAGGCCATTGCCATGCTCCAGAAATATACCATAGGGATATCGGCAGTGCTGTTGGACATCGTCATGCCCAATATGGACGGCTTCGAGGTGCTGACGGTGATGAACCAGAGAAAATGGATCGAGGATACACCGGTGATCATGATATCTGCAGAGACGGATTCATCGCAGGTAGAAAGAGCGTATGATCTGGGAGCCACCGATTTTATCACGCGTCCTTTTGATGCGTTTATCGTACATCGCCGTGTCGTCAATACGATCTTCATGTACACCAAGCAGAAGAAGCTGGTAGGACTCGTAGTGAATCAGGTCAATGAAAAAGAACGTCAAAGCAATATGATGGTAGACATCCTCAGTCATATCGTAGAGTTCAGAAACGGAGAAAGCAATAAGCACATACTTCACGTTCGGACCTTCACTCAGGTGATGCTGAGACAGCTGCAGAAAATAACGGACCGCTATTCACTTACTCAGGCGGATATAGCGCTGATAAGCACCGCATCGTCCCTTCACGATATAGGCAAGATCGCCATCGATGAGAAGATACTCAATAAACCGGGCAAGCTTACAGACGAAGAATTCGAAGTGATGAAGACCCATTCTTAGATAGGCGCATCCATGCTGGAAAATCTGCCTTCATATCATGATGAGCCGCTGGTGAAGACAGCATATCAGATATGCAGATGGCATCATGAAAGGTATGACGGACGCGGCTATCCGGATGGACTCAAGGGAGATGAAATACCCATCTCCGCACAGATAGTGGCGCTGGCAGACGTATACGATGCCCTTACAAGCGAACGATGCTACAAGAAAGCCTTTTCCCACGACACCGCCATAAAGATGATAACCAACGGCGAATGCGGCGTCTTCAATCCGCTGCTTATGGAATGCCTGCGCAGCGTGGAAGGCATATTGGAAGATGAATTTTCCAACATACAGGAGGAAGCCAAGAATATGGTGCGCAGCAATCTTGTAAGGGAGATGTTCCGAAGCGAAAAGATCTTTGCATCGGAGCGTTCGCTGCAGCTTTTGGATAAGGAAAGGATGAAATTCAGCTCCTTCTCCGCTCTTACGGAGGATATACAGTTTGAATATACGGCTGTACCGGATGTGCTGACCCTGTCGGCATGGGGAGCCAAGAAGCTGGGGATGGATGAGGTCATCGTAGATCCCAGAAATAATGAAAGGATACGGCAGTTTATAGAGGCAAACGCACATAGCAATATGTGCGAGATGTTCGGTGATGTGACGCCTGATGATCCTATGAGAAGCTATGAGTGCCAGATGCATGTCAAAGGAGAGCTCAGGTGGCACAGGATAATAGTTCAGGCATTATGGTCGGACGATGAGGAGCCTGTATATACGGGGTTCATCGGAAAGGCCA
The DNA here is from genome assembly GCA_021769545.1 of Eubacterium sp. The sequence continues at coordinate 10,627 of JAETSS010000010.1, read as the reverse complement.
TAGACATCCATGATTCCCACATCAAGATAGAGGAACTGGAGAAGAAAGCATCATGCGACGGGTTGACGGGACTTTTGAATCAGGCTGCCGCCAAAAAAAGTATCCATGAAAAGATAAGCGAAGCCCCGGACGGGAAATTTACATTGGCGATAATCGATCTTGATAAGTTTAAAGCCATCAACGATACATACGGACATGTATTCGGCAACAGAGTACTGCAGCACGTATCGTCGGCTTTGCGCAAGAGCGTGAGAAGCAACGATGTGGTGGCACGCATAGGAGGAGATGAGTTTCTGGCCTTCATGCGATATGATGCAGATAAAAAGGCAGATATAAAGGCGATAATGAACCGTGTTTTCAACTCGCTTTCCGGAGACTGCGAGGGGATCCCTGTATCGGTGAGCATGGGTATAGCGCTGAGCGATGTTGTAGAAGCTGATTACGAAGTTATGTTCCATGCTGCGGATCAGGCCCTTTATTCCGCCAAGCGCGGAGGGCGCAGCAAGCATATGTTTTACGATGATTCGATGCAGGAACTGGAGTCAAATTCCTTCGTCAATGACGATGAAGGAGCTATAGCGCAGGAAAAAAAGGAGGAAGTCTAAATGACGCTGCAGGAATGTTACGCCGCAATGGGCGGTAATTATGAAGACGTAGCAAAGCGCCTTCCCAGTGAAAAACTGATACAGAAATTTGTTCTGAAATTTTTGGATGATAAGAGCTATAAGCTGTTCTGCGATTCCATGGCGGAGAAAAACTATGAGGAGGCATTCAGAGCCGCTCATACCATAAAGGGAGTTTGTCAGAACCTGAGCTTTGCCGTACTGCTGGAATCCAGCAGCAAGATGGCCGATGCACTGCGCCACGGCTGGACGCCGGAGGCCGATGAGCTTACGGAAAAGCTCAAAGAAGACTATATGAGTACAGTGGCAGCTATTGAGGAATTCAAGAAGGAATGCGGAGGTCAGTAGCATGCATAACCATACGAGAACTACAAAGTTTATGCTTGTTGCGATGATAGCTGCATGCATTTTATGCATGTGCATTTTCGGCTTTATGGCAAGCTATATGAATAGACAGAGCGATAAGACCATCAGTCAGGTGGGCGACCTTTATATGGAAGGTATGAACGAGAGGATCTCGAAGCACTTTGAGACGATGGTTGATCTGCGAATGACTCAGCTTGAGACGCTTGTAGAGACTATCCCGATGGAAAACGATGAAGACAGCGAAGAACTTCGGGACTGGCTGCAGTACAGTGCAGAGGTCCGCGGTTTCGATTCGCTGGCGTATTGCTTTGAAGACGGCTCCTTCGAAATGATATACGGCGAGCAGGCCGGTTCATATAATCCTGGACCCTTCATGGAAGCCATGAAAAAAGGTGAACGAAGGGTATCCGTAGGGGTAAGTGACTCCGGTGAAAAGTCCGCCGTTATAGGCGTTCCTTTTGAGCTGACTACTCAGGACGGCAAAAAATGCATAGCTTTGATAGGAAAACTGCCGATACAGTACATCAGCGATTCACTTTCTCTTGAAGATGAGGATTCCCTCATATATTCCTTCGTAGTCCGACGCGACGGCGATTTCGTCGTACAGACTTCCGACGTTTCGAGAGATAATTACTTTGATCGTGTAAGGGCTCTTTACGAAGACGTGGATGGACAGGATATAGAACAGTATATCAACGATCTCGGTGAAGCCATGGAGAATAACGAGGATTATTCGGCCATGATCACGTTATACGGGAACCTCTGTCAGGTATACTGCTCTCATCTGCCGATGTCGGAGTGGTATCTGATAACGGTGATGCCTTACGGACCTCTCAACGAGGTGGTCGAAGATATGGGAACCAAGACCATGCTGATATCCATGGTAGGGTGTCTGATAATCATGCTGATACTGTTCCTGCTGTTTATGAGTTATTTTAAGCTCAGCAGAAGACAGATGGAGGAGCTTGAAGAAGCAAGACAGCAGGCTGAGGAAGCCAGCAGGTCCAAGAGCGAGTTCCTTTCCAATATGAGTCATGACATACGTACACCGATGAACGCCATCGTAGGAATGACGTCCATTGCACTGGCCAATATAGGCGATCCTAAACGTGTCAGGGACTGCCTGAAAAAGATCGTGCTTTCCAGCAGACATCTGCTTGGACTCATAAACGACGTACTGGATATGTCCAAGATCGAGAGCGGTAAGATGACTCTCAATGTGGAGCTTGTTTCCCTGCGAGAGGTGATGGACAGCATCGTCAGCATCGTACAGCCTCAGGTCAAGGAAAAGCAGCAGCAGTTCAATGTGTTCATATACGACATATTATCGGAAAATGTACTGTGTGACAGCGTACGTCTCAATCAGGTACTGATCAACCTGCTTTCCAATGCGGTTAAATTCACACCGGAGGGCGGAACCATAGAGGTATCGCTGCATGAGGAAAAATCGCCTAAGGGAGAAGGCTTTGTACGTATCAAGATAAAGGTCAAGGACAACGGCATAGGCATGACCGAGGAATTCCAGGAGCGCATTTTCGAATCCTTCACCCGTGAAGACAGCAAGAGGGTACAGAGAACGGAAGGCACGGGACTCGGCATGGCCATCACGAAATATATCGTAGATGCAATGGACGGAGAAATAGAAGTAAAGAGCAGTCAGGGCGTCGGAACGGAGTTCTGCGTGACACTGGATATGCAGCGTGCGGACGAACAGGAAACGGATATGATCCTGCCTGACTTCATCATGCTGGTTGTAGACGACGATCAGCAGCTGTGCGAGAGCACGGTGGCATCGCTTAAGTCCATCGGTGTAAGAGCGGAATGGGCTCTGGACGGCGAGACCGCCATCGATATGGTTACAAAGCATCATGCTAAACACGATGACTACCATATAATACTTCTCGACTGGAAGCTGCCGGGAATGGACGGCATCAAGACTGCACGCGAGCTGCGAAGACAGCTTGGCGAGGATGTTCCGATAATCCTTATTTCGGCCTACGACTGCAGTGAGATCGAGATGGAGGCTCGGGAGGCAGGCATCAGCGGATTCCTTTCGAAGCCGCTGTTCAGATCCACGCTGTATTACGGTTTGAAGCCGTACATAGGCGGTGACGAGGAAGAACATCATCAGGAGAAAAATGAAATAGACTTTGACGGTAAACGTGTACTGGTGGCAGAGGACAACGAGCTCAACTGGGAGATCGCCAGCGAGCTTCTCAAGGCTCTTGGTCTTGAGCTTGAATGGGCCGAAAACGGACAGCTGTGTACCGATATGTTCAGCAAGTCTGAGGAAGGCTATTACGATGCGATCCTGATGGATATCAGGATGCCTGTAATGGATGGATATCAGGCTACGGATGCCATACGCGCTATGGAAAGACCTGATGCGGACATCCCTATCGTAGCCATGACGGCTGACGCTTTCCATGAAGATATCAAGAGATGTCTGGAGCACGGCATGAACGGACATGTGGCCAAGCCTATAGATATCAAGGAGGTATCATCCACCCTTGCCAGATGCTTTGAAGACAGAAAAAAGTAACAACAATATAATATTTTACAGAAAAGGGTCGTCTTAACAGGCGATCCTTTTTGATTATGCATAATGACAACTCCTGCCGCTTGCGGTATAATTACTAAAAGGTATTGAAGGAGGGACCCATGAAAGTAACGATCACACTGAGAGGGACGCTGAAAAAATATTTCGGCGAGGATAAGGAAAGGATATATGATGTCCCGGAGGGCTGTACATGCGATGAAGCCCTTAAGATAGCCGGACTGGAATACCGTACTATTAAGAATTTCGGCTTCGTTTCCGTAAACAACAAACGTGTAATGATAGATGACAGACTCAACGACGGAGATCTGCTGAAGGCATTTTCCAAGGTGTCGGGAGGCTGATATCATGACGGAGAAAGGTTTTGAGCAGCATGAGCCTCAGAAGCACGAAAAACGATATACGCGAAATGGCACCACTGTAACGCCGGAGGAGATGCGCATCCTCAGGGAAAGCTCCGTATGCGTGCTTGGCTGCGGAGGCCTTGGCGGCGGAGTCATAGAAGGGCTGGCGCGGATAGGCGTAGGCCGGATAACGGCAGTGGACGGAGACGTCTTCGACGAGAGCAACCTCAACAGACAGGTACTTTCCAATGAAAACAATATCGGAAAGAGTAAGGCCCGTGAAGCCGCCGCGCAGATGAAGCTCATCAATTCAGAGGTGGAGATCATCCCGGTAACGGAATTCCTCGACGAAGAAAACGCCGCCGGGATAATAAAGGGTCACGATATTGCCGTAGACGCCCTCGACAGCGCCACGGCGAGAAAGCTGCTGGAGCGGACATGCGAGGAGGAGGACATCCCTCTTGTACACGGAGCCATCGCAGGATGGAACGGACAGGTGGCGGTGATAATGCCGGGGGACAGGCTCCTTGAAACCATTTATGAAGGCAGCGAAGACCGTGGTGAGGAAACGGTGACGGGAAACCCGTCATTTACACCTGCAGTGATTTCAGCCATGGAAGTAGCGGAGACGATAAAAGTGCTGCTGGGAAAGGACGGGGTCCTGAGAAACAGACTGCTTATGATGGACCTGCTGAACCATCAGTATGAAACGATAGATTTTTGATATGGGCCGGGAGGACAGAAGCATGAGAACAGTGATGATAAAAGGCTTTTCCAAGACGGGAAAGACCACTACCGTTACCGAGCTTATAAAGGAACTGCGAAGAAGAGGCTACAGCGTCGGCACCGTCAAGGACATCCATTACGAGGGCTTTCGTGTGGATACGGAAGGCACCGACACGTATAAGCATATGGAAAGCGGAGCCCGCAGAGTGACGGCGCTGGGTCCTGCCGAGACAGCCATCATGGCATCAAAGCGCATGGACATCGACGCCATCCTCAAATATTACAAGGAAGACTTCGTGATCCTGGAGGGCGACAGCGGGCTGAAATGCCCCACCATCATCACCGGAAGGACAGCCGATGATATAGATAAGCGCATGTGCGATGAAGCGATAGCCATATCGGGCGTGATAGCAGGCAGCATGGATGAATACAGAGGACTGCCTGTCATAGATGCGAGAAAGGAAGTGAGCAGATTGGCAGATCTGATAGAAAAGAAGACAGAGCAGCACAAGGAGGACTTAGACGTGCAGCTTACCATAGACGGAGAAGATATATGGATGGTGCCTTTTGTAAAGAAGACACTTAAAAACGTAGTCGTGGGAGCAGTCAAGGCTCTCGACGGATATGAAGAAGGCAAGGAAATAGTTATCAGGATAAAATAGGAACCGGGTAGGAGCATCAATATGAAATTGTTAAATGTCGATACTGTGGAAGAGGCCCGTGTAAAGCTGTTGGCTGCGGCGGGCGGAAAGAGTATCGGATGTGAGAGTATGAGGTTTTTCGATGCGGCAGGCAGGGTCCTGGCGGAGGACGTAAAGGCCGGGGAGAACGTTCCGGGTTTTGCAAAATCCACCGTGGACGGATATGCCGTAAGAGCAAAGGACACACAGGGAGTCACCGAAAGCATCCCCGTGTTTCTTGAGGTTATAGAGACGGTGGAAATGGGCAGAGTACCGGAAAAGACCGTAAAGCCGGGACAGGCTGTCTATGTTCCCACGGGCGGCATGCTGCCTGAGGGAGCGGACGCAATGGTTATGGTGGAATTCTGCGAGAAATTCGATGAAAAGAGCATCGCCGTGTACGATTCGGTATCGCCCGGAAGGAACGTGATCGCTGAGGGCGAGGACATCTCCGTGGGAAAGCTCATCATGAAAAAAGGCAGCGTCATAAGACCTCAGGAGGTGGGCGTTTTAGCGTCGGCAGGCGTAAGCCGGGTGTCGGTGGCAAGACCGTGGAGGATAACGGTGATCTCCACCGGCGACGAGCTGATCTCCACAGACGAGACCCTCAGCAGAGGTAAGACGAGAGACATCAACACGTATTCGGTGATGGCTTCGGCGGCAAAGCACGGCTTTGAAATCACAGGCAGCCATGTGCTGAAAGACGACTGGGCGCTGCTTTCAGAGACCGTAAAAAATGCAGTCGAAAACAGCGACGTTGTAGTGGTGTCGGGAGGCAGCTCACAGGGAGAAAAGGATCATACTGCCGATGTGCTGGACGAGATATCCGGCGGCGGAGTGTTCACCCATGGCATAGCGCTGAAACCGGGGAAGCCTACCATACTGGCATACGATGAGAAAAGCGAGACCGTATTAGCAGGGCTTCCGGGACATCCGGCAGCGGCGCTGCTGGTTTTCGAACTCCTGATAGTATGGCTGTACAGGCAGCTTACATGTCAGAGGGAGCCGAAGACTACCATCGCAAGGATAACGGAGAACGTGGCCGCTGCAGGCGGACGCGCCACATGCCTTCTTGTATCGCTTGGTGAAAAGACGGAGGGCGTTTACATGGCAGAGCCGATACTTGGAAAATCGGGTCTGATGACTACCCTGACCAGAGCCGACGGATATACCATGATAGGCGTCAACGACGAAGGCCTCAAGGAAGGCCAGCTTGTGGAAGTCGTATTGTTTTAGGAGGAAATCATATGGGCAGAAAGAGAAATCTGTACTTGAAGACTATACCCGTTGAGGAAGCCCGGGAGAAATATCTGGGCAGAGTCAGCGATATAATAAAACCGGAGCATGAGACGATACCCGTGATAAAGAGCCTTGGCAGGATAACGGGAAAAGCCGTGTACGCTAAATACAGCTCGCCGCTTTTCAATGCATCGGCCATGGACGGTATCGCCGTAAAGGCAGAGGACACGTCAACAGCGACGGAGGTCTCACCTGTGATATTGACGGAAGATCAGTTCATCGTGGTGGATACCGGAGATCCCATACATGTGCCATTTGATGCTGTAATAATGGCGGAGGATATCGTAGAGACCGATGACGGCGTCAGGATCACTGCGTCTGCATCCCCGTGGCAGCACATAAGGCCTGTGGGCGAGGATATCGTGGCGGGAGAGATGATACTGCCGGGCGGACATAACATCAGAGCTATAGACATAGGCGTGCTGCTTTCCGCAGGGATCCTCGAAATAGAGGTAGTGAAGCAGCCTCATGTAGCCATATTCCCTACGGGGACCGAGATCATCGAGCCCGATGAGAAGCCGGAGGACGGCAGCATCATAGAATCCAATTCCAGGATGTTTGAAAACATGGTAACTGTGGCAGGAGGAATAGGTCACAGATTCCCTACCATAAAGGACGATTACGACGAGATATTGAAGCAGGTGTCGGAGGCGGCGGACAAATACGATATGGTGATAATCAACGCAGGCTCCAGCGCAGGAACGGAGGATTACACGGTCCATGTGCTGAGAGAGCTGGGAGAGGTCATCGTCCACGGAGTCGCCGTAAAGCCGGGCAAGCCGGTGATACTGGCAATCGTAAAGGGCAAGCCTGTCATAGGGCTTCCGGGATATCCCGTATCGGCATATATAGGCTTCGAAAATTTCGTGCTGCCGGTGCTGCAGATGATGGGCAACAGAGCGGAAAAGTTCAACGAAACGGTGGAAGCGCATATTTCCAAGAGACTTGTATCCAGCCTCAAGCACAAGGAGTACGTCAGAGTCAAGGTAGGCAAGGTGGGAGACAAGTTTGTAGCCTCACCGCTGGCAAGAGGTGCAGGGGCCGCCATGTCCCTTGTGAGGGCCGATGGCTTCTGTGTGATAGAACAGAACAGCGAAGGCGTCGAAGCGGGCGAGAAAGTGAAAATAGAGCTTTACAGGACCAAGTCAGAGGTGGAGAACACCATCGTGATAATAGGAAGCCATGACCTGATACTTGACGTCATGGCGGATATGATAACGGACAAATACAACAATATGTTCATATCCAGCACCCACGTAGGCAGCATGGGCGGTCTCATGGCATTGAGACGGGGCGAGGCCCATATGGCTCCCGTCCATCTGCTGGACGAGGAAACGGGCCGGTACAACATTTCATATATCAGAAAGATGTTCAATGAGCCTATGGCCCTTATCAAGGGCGTCCACAGGATACAGGGCATCATGGTGAAAAAAGGCAATCCGCTGGATATCAAAGGCGTAAAGGACCTGGCCGGTGGAGGCGTGAGATACGTCAACAGACAGCGGGGCGCAGGAACGAGAGTGCTCTTTGATTACAGGCTCGGTCAGGAGGGTGTCGATCCCGATACCATCACAGGATACGACAGAGAGATGGCCACCCATATGGCAGTGGCGGCCGCCGTGGCAAGCGACAGCGCCGATGCCGGAATGGGTATTTTATCTGCAGCCAACGCCATGGGACTTGACTTCATAGAGGTAGGCCCCGAGGAATACGACTTCGCGATACCGGTGAAATATCTCGAGCTGCCGCATATCAAGGCATTCCTCGAGATATTGAGAAGCGACGGATTCGCCGAAAGGATCGCAGAGCTGGGCGGCTATGACAGCAGCGGTGCAGGCGAGATAGTATATATAGGATAGACGATGATATTAAGAAGAAAATCAAGGAGGAAGAAATGGCGTTATACAGACCGGGAAATTTCGATATAACAGACAGTATGATGGAACGGGCCGCGCTGGCAAAGGGAAGCCGCGTGCTGGACATAGGTTGCGGCGACGGCGATACGGTGGTCCATCTTACGGATGAATGGGGCATGAAGGCGGAAGGCATAGACATCAGCCTTTCAAAAATAAATGAAGCAAAGGAAAAGCACCCCGGTATCAATGTGAAGTTCGGGGACGGAGAGTTTCTGGACTCCTATACCTCCTTTTCATTTGACGCCATCATGATGGAATGCTCCCTCAGTCTGATAAATCTGCCCGACGAAGCGCTCCACGAAGCGTACTGCGTACTGAAAAAGGGCGGAAGACTGATGATAAGCGACCTTTACCATAAGAACCCCGATCCCAAACAGATGAGAGCCGTAGCCAGGGAAGCACAGCGTCAGAGCAGGCTCCCTCATAAGGAGGGCGACTGCGAAGAGGACAAGGAACGACTGGTGGAGTTCAGATACGAAGGAGCCTTTTACAAGGAGCCACTGATAAAATATTTGAAGGAGATCGGGTACAGGATAAGGGTATTCGAAGACAGATCGGACGACCTGGATGCCTTCGTGGCTCAGTATGTCATGGATGGCGGAAAGCCCGAGGATCTCATGGGAGGCAGGAAGCCTAAGGATGCGAAAAATCTGGGGTATTTCCTGCTGGTGGCGGACAAGCCGATTTAAATGATGGAGGACGGGATCATGAATGAAGATATATTCATGCTGAAAATGAACGGGTACTGCTGCAGTCAGATGGTGATGAAGCTGGGCCTGGATATGCTTGAGATGGAAAACGAGCAGCTCATAGACGCCATGGCGGGGCTGTGCGACGGAGTAAAATGCGGCAGCATATGCGGAGCAGCTTCGGCAGCTTCGTGCCTTCTGTATCTTGCAGATGCAAAGGAGGCCGAGATGGGACTGGTTCAGGAGTATATGGACTGGTTCGAGGAGAGCTTCGGAAGCCTGCAGTGCAGCGAGCTGGTGGGCGACGATCCCATAGCGAAGCTGGAAAAGTGTCCGATGCTGGTTGAAGCCACTATGACAAAGCTTGAGGAGCTGCTGGAGTGGGATTAGAGGACAGGAGATATCTCGATATCTGGACAGCGAAAAAGCTTGGGATATGGGAAGCAGAAGAGCTGACGAGAGAAGATATCGATAGCTATACGGTGAAAAAGCTGAAAGAGACAGTTGAGTATGCCGCCGCAAACAGCAGCTTTTACAGGGAGCTGCTCAGCGGTCATATGGAAAGAGTTTCCGATGATGGCGGCGACTCCTGCCGGGCGTACGGCGATATTTTGCCATGGAAAAAAGGAGGCATGTCAGATGCGGAGTTCGTGGAGCTGTTCAGGAAGCTGCCCTTTACATATCCCGAGGATCTGAGAGAACGCGGCCTTGAGTTTCTGTGCGTAGGCCCCGGAGAAATAAGCAGGATCGTCACACTGGATACGGGCGGAAGCACGGGAAAACCCAAGCGCATATATTTTACGGAAGAGGATCAGCAGCTTACGGTGGATTATTTCCAGAACGGGATGCGGCTGATAGTGAATAAAGATGATAAAGTATTGATACTGATGCCCGCCAGAGTCCCCGGCTCCATAGGACTGCTGCTGGGCAGAGCCCTTGAAAATCTGGGTATAGAGACCGTCCGGTACGGACTTCCAGGTGGCAGCCGGGAGGAGATGCGTGATATACTGCAGCTTATGGAGGAGGAAAAGGTCACATCGGTCGTAGCGCTGCCTACCCATATGAGGATGCTGGCAGAGATGGCTGCCGAAAAAAAGCTGCAGCTGGGCAGCGTTCTTCTGAGCGCCGAATACGTTGATGAAGCGGATGTCAGGCTCATAGGTGATGCCTTTGGATGCAGAGTATATGAGCACTACGGCATGACGGAGATGGGTCTGGGCTGTGCCGTAAGCTGCGGCTGCGGCGACGGATACCACATCAGAGAGCTTGACCTTTACATAGAAATAATAGACCCCGGGACGGGCGAAATCATCGAAGACGAGCGTCCGGGCGAGATGGTTTTCACGACGCTTACTAGAAAGGGCATGCCATTTGTCAGATACAGGACAGGCGACTGCAGCCACTGGATAAATGAGCCCTGCGGCTGC
>JAETSS010000009.1 GCA_021769545.1 Eubacterium sp. | reverse complement strand
CTGATTTGGGGACGCTGATGTGAAGAAACGCTGAAATAAATGTGTGGGAAATATGAGCCGGGTCAAAATACCGCCCCTCGTTCGTAAAATACGCGTGTACTTTGTCAAAGTCGCCCTCTGTGATGCTGATGATAAAATAAAGGCGAACAATAATCGCAGATAACATGTAAAAAGTTCGCAAAACGTTGGAGTTTCAAAGTTTTTGTATGAAAAACATTGATATAATACGCCAAAAGTGCTAACATTAGTATGTAGAAAATATAGAAGACATAAACAGTTTTTTGAGTATTCGGAAAGGGACAAGATAAATGGTAAGAAGAATCTACGTTGAAAAGAAAAAAGGCTTTGATGTGGAAGCCGAGGCGCTGTTTAGCGATGTTAAAGAAAATCTGCATCTCGATAAGCTGGAAGGAATAAGGGTACTCAACCGTTACGATATTGACGGTATAGATGATGCCACTTATGAGTCGGCAAAATTTACTGTATTCGCAGAACCTGCCATAGATGTCGTGTATGAGGAAACGATGCCTGAGGATTTGAGTTCTGCTATTTTTTTCGCAGTGGAATATCTGCCGGGACAGTATGACCAGAGAGCTGACTCGGCGGCTCAGTGTATAAAGCTGATGAACGCAGATGCAGACGCTATCGTAAAGTTTGCCAGAGTCATCGTGCTGGAAGGCGACATAGACGCTTCATGCCTTGCGGCTGTAAGGGATTACTGTGTCAATCCTGTGGATTCACAGATCGCCTCCAACGATAAGCCGGATGATCTTGAAATGGAGACTACTCCGCCAGAGGACGTTGCCGTCATAAACGGTTTCAGGACCATGAGCAGGGAAGCGCTTGAGGATTACAGAAAAGAAATGGGCTTCGCCATGAGCAGCGCGGACATAGATTTCGTACAGAAATATTATGCCGAGGATGAAGACAGAGATCCTACGCTTACAGAGCTCAAGGTAATAGACACGTACTGGTCCGATCACTGCAGACATACCACCTTCAATACGACACTTGAAGACGTGGGCTTCGAGGACAGCCCGTACGGAAGACTGGTAGCGCAGGCCTTTGCACAGTATCTCGATATGAGGAAAGACGTTTACGGTGACAGAGACAAGAACCTTTGCCTCATGGATATGGCATGTATCGGAGCCAAGTACCTCAAGAAGCACGGCAAGGCAGACAATCTGGATGAATCGGAAGAGATAAATGCATGCAGCATCAAGGTAAAGGCCAAGATAGACGGCAGAGAAGAGGACTGGCTGGTGATGTTCAAAAACGAGACACATAACCACCCTACGGAGATAGAGCCTTTCGGCGGAGCTGCAACATGTCTGGGCGGAGCCATCAGAGACCCGCTTTCGGGAAGAGTTTACGTTTATCAGGCAATGAGAGTGACGGGAGCGGCAGATCCGAGAAAGCCTATCGAGGAGACGCTGTCAGGAAAGCTCCCTCAGAGAAAGATAACACAGGAAGCGGCCCACGGCTACAGCTCCTACGGCAACCAGATAGGACTCGCAACGGGACTCGTAGATGAAGTGTATCACGACAACTACGTTGCCAAGAGAATGGAGATCGGCGCTGTAGTAGGCGCGGCTCCGGCTGATCACGTAGACAGAAGAGTTCCCGAAAAGGGCGACGTTATAATCCTCGTGGGCGGCAGAACAGGTCGTGACGGCTGCGGCGGAGCAACGGGCTCATCCAAGGAGCATACGGAGGAATCCATACTGCAGTGCGGCGCGGAAGTCCAGAAGGGTAATCCGCCTGTAGAGAGAAACATACAGAGGATGTTCAGAAGAAAGGAAGTTGCGACCCTCATCAAGCGCTGCAACGACTTCGGAGCAGGCGGCGTATCGGTTGCCATCGGTGAGCTTGCCGATGGACTTGAGATAAATCTGGATCTCGTACCTAAGAAATACGAAGGACTTGACGGAACAGAGCTTGCCATTTCCGAATCGCAGGAGAGAATGGCTGTAGTTGTGGAAGCCGACAAGGAAGCCGAATTCATAAAATACGCAGACGAAGAGAACCTGGAAGCAACTACAGTTGCAAAGGTAACGGATACCAACAGAGTAAAGATGTACTGGAGAGGAAAGTGCATCCTGGATCTTTCCAGAGACTTCCTCAATACCAACGGCGCACAGCAGTTTGCAAAGGCATTTGCGGCTGATACCGAGGCTACGGCAGCAGCAGAAGCCGATCTTTCCTCTATACTCAAGGAAACCAAGACCAAGGAAGAACTTCTGGTGGATCTCAACTGCTGCAGCAAGAAGGGGCTCATCGAGAGATTCGACAGCACCATCGGAGCAGCTACGGTACTGATGCCGCTGGGCGGAAAGTATCAGCTGTCACCTGCTGCGGGAATGGCTGCAAAGCTTCCTGTGGTAAAGGGCGAGACCGAGACGGCTACCATCATGAGCTACGGCTTCGACCCTGAGCTGGCTGTAAAGAGCCCGTTCCACGGCGCGCTTTACGCAGTTGTCGACTCAGTGACGAAGATCGCCGCAATGGGCGGAGATTACAGGACTATACGCCTTACTTACCAGGAATACTTTGAAAAGCTGGGCGCAGACGCTGCAAGATGGGGCAAGCCGATGGCTGCACTGCTGGGCGCCCTCAGAGTCCAGAAGGAGCTGGAGATACCGGCTATCGGCGGAAAGGACAGCATGTCGGGAACATTCATGGATATAGACGTTCCGCCTACACTTGCATCCTTTGCCATAACCACCATAGACGCGTCAGACGTGGTTTCCTCGGAGTTCAAGGCCAAGGACAGCACTCTCGTTGCAGTGACCACTCCGATCGATAAGGACGGAATAATAGACTTTGATATATACAGGAAAAACCTTGTAAAGATAAGAGAACTGGCGGCTGCAGGAAAGCTGCTGGCAGCCAATACCATAGGTCGCGGCGGACTTTACATGACTCTCGTAAAGATGGCTGTCGGAAACGGTATCGGCGTAGATGTAAACGTCGAGGGCGATATACTGTCGCCGATGTTCGGTTCCCTGGTCATCGAAATTGCCGCGGGAGAAAATGTGGAAAAGCTTCTTGAGGGCGCTGTATACGCTGTTATAGGAAAGACCGCAGCGGACAGCAGCATCACGATAAACGGACAGGCAGAGCCTCTCGACAGGATCATGTCCGACTGGCAGGCTCCTATAGAAACCGTATTCCCGGTAAGAACTGCGGAATTTAGGAATGCAAAGGACGAGACGGAAGTCAAGCAGCCTCTCTTTACGGAAAGAAACACTCAGGGCCCTGCAGTGCGATTTGCAAAGCCTAGAGTAGTCATCCCGACGTTCCCGGGAACGAACTGCGAGATGGATTCGGCGAGAGCCTTCGAAAGAGCTGGAGCCGAAGCCGACATCCATATAATAAGGAACCTGACTACGGCGCAGCTTGAGGATTCCATAAACGAGCTGGAAAGCAAGATCAAGAGAAGCCAGATAATCATGCTGCCGGGCGGATTCTCCGGCGGAGACGAGCCTGACGGTTCGGCCAAGTTCATTACGGCAGTATTCAGAAATCCTAGGATAAAGGATGCAGTGACCGATCTCCTTGAAAACAGAGACGGTCTGATGCTGGGTATATGCAACGGCTTCCAGGCATTGATAAAGCTGGGTCTCGTTCCGGAAGGAAAGATCGTTGACGGCACCGAGGACAGCCCTACTCTGACATATAACAAGATAGGACGCCATGCATCGTGCCTCGTAAGGACGGGCATCACATCCGTCAAGTCACCTTGGCTTGCGGGAGTCGATGCGGGAGACGTATTCACGATCCCTGTTTCCCACGGTGAAGGAAGATTCATCGCCAAGCCGGAAGTACTGGAAAGACTCATCGCCAACGGACAGATAGCTACACAGTACGTGGACTTTGACGGAAAACCGTCTATGGATATAGCATTCAATCCGAATGGGTCGATGATGGCTATAGAAGGTATCACATCGCCGGACGGAAGAGTGCTCGGTAAGATGGGTCACTCGGAGAGGATCGGAAAGAATCTGTATAAGAATGTTATTGGGGAGAAGGATCAGAGGATATTTGAATCTGGAGTAAAATATTTCGGATAACCCCTCCGAAAACGTTCGCAGTATCGGCAGGTCGCACGATCCGGCTCGCGGAGTCCCGGGCCTCGGCTGCCGAACTCGCTTCGCTCAGACAGCGGCAGCCTTCGGGGGACTCCGGGCGAGCCCGGATCTCGACCTGCGGCGATACTGCTCAAGGTTTTCTTCGGGGTTACCCGAAATATTGCGTGAGGGGGTCACAGCTTTGATTGTGACAGCTTTGATTGCGACAGCGGGATTGTGACTGTTGGGATTGGTACAGCTTTGATGAAATTGATAATAAAGAAAGGATTTTCAGGATATGAAGGTTGGAATTGTGATGGGTAGTAAGTCGGACTATCCGGTGGTTCAGAAGGCGGAGCAGATGCTGGAGAAGTTTGGGGTGGAGTATGAGACGAGGATCATTTCGGCTCACAGGACTCCTAAGCAGGCTGAGAAATTTGCGGCTGATGCGGAGGCTAATGGTTTTGGGTGTATTATTGCGGCGGCCGGGAAGGCGGCTCACCTTGCAGGGGTGCTGGCGGCGACGACTCCATTGCCGGTTATAGGGATACCGATGAAATCCAGTACGCTGGACGGACTTGATTCGCTGCTTTCCGTGGTACAGATGCCTAAGGGTGTGCCTGTGGCTACCGTTGCCATCGACGGGGCGGAGAATGCGGCGATCCTGGCGGTGCAGATACTCAGCATGGCGGACCCTGAGCTGAGACAGGCCGTGAAGGATTTCAAGAAAAAGCAGGAAGAGGACATAATCGCGCTGGATAAGGAATTCAACGCGTAGAGCGGATAAACACATATAAAGAAATTAGAATAAGTGGTATACAGGAGGTATGAAAATGCAGAAGTTAGAACAGCTTTACGAAGGAAAAGCGAAGAAGGTATTCAAGACAGACGATCCAAAATGTCTCATAGTAGATTATAAAGACGATGCAACGGCATTCAACGGCGAGAAGAAAGGTCAGATCGTGGGAAAGGGCGTTGTAAACAACACCATGACCAACATCATATTCCAGCTTCTCGAAAAGAAGGGCGTGCCTACTCACTTTGTTGAACAGATCAGCGACAGGGAGACCATAGTAAAAGCGGTAAAGATCCTGCCTCTCGAAGTCATCATGAGAAACATCTCAGCAGGCTCCTTTGCAAAGAGATACGGAGTTGAAGAAGGAATAGTATTCGACAAGCCGACATTCGAGCTGTCATACAAGAACGACGATCTGGGCGATCCCCTCATGTGCGAAGCTCACGCGCTGGCTCTTAAGCTGGTTACGGAGGAGCAGCTTGCAGAAGTAAAGAAATACGCAGCCATCGTAAACGATACACTCAAGGAATTCTTCCTGGACAAGGGCCTCAAGCTGGTGGACTTCAAGATCGAATTCGGTCTCTATGACGGACAGGTGATCCTGGCAGACGAGATCTCGCCTGACACATGCAGACTCTGGGACGTTGAGACAAACGAAAAGATGGACAAGGACAGATTCAGAAGAGACCTTGGCAAGATCGAAGAAACATATGCGGAAGTTCTCAGAAGAGTGAAGAACGACTAGTCGTAGCTCAAACGGAGGAAGATCAATGGAAGATAAGAAACTTACATACAAAGACGCAGGCGTCGACACTAAGGAAGGTGAACGTGCCGTATCCCTGATGAAGGAGCATGTGAAAGGCACATTTAACGAAAACGTGCTGACAGGACTCGGCAGCTTCGGAAGCCTTTTCAATCTGGATGTAAAGGGCATGAGCCAGCCTGTTCTCGTTTCGGGAACTGACGGAGTGGGCACCAAGCTCAAGATCGCATTTCTCATGGACAAGCACGACACCGTAGGTATCGACTGCGTCGCCATGTGCGTCAACGACGTGCTGTGTCAGGGCGCAAAGCCGCTGTTTTTCCTTGACTACATCGCTACGGGCAAGGTCAAGGCAGAGAAGATCGCCGATATCGTAAAGGGCATCGCTGAAGGCTGCAAGCAGGGCGGAAGCGCGCTGGTAGGCGGCGAGACTGCGGAGATGCCGGACTTTTACAGCGAAGGCGAATACGATATGGCGGGCTTTTCCGTGGGTATCGTAGACAAGGACAAGATTATCACAGGTGAAAAAGTTGCGGTAGGCAACAAGATCGTGGGAATACCGTCAAGCGGTATCCACAGCAACGGATATTCGCTTGTCAGAAAAGTATTCTTTGACAAGATGGACATGAAGGTAACAGATTATGTGGAAGATCTGGGAGAGACTCTCGGTGAAGCGCTGCTGACGCCTACCAGAATATATGCAAAGGCGTGCGATGCCGTGCTGCCGAACTTCGATGTCAAGGGCATCGTCCACATTACGGGAGGCGGTTTCTTTGAAAACATCCCTAGGATACTGCCTGAGGGCACAGCCGTTTCCATCGACGTAGGCACATGGAAGGTGCCGCCTGTTTTCCCATACATCAAAAAATGCGGAAATATCGACAGAAAAGAGATGTTCTCCACCTTCAACATGGGCGTAGGCATGATGATGGTAGTAGATGCCGCTGACGCCGATGCAGTGGTCAAAGCTCTGCAGGCAGCGGGAGAAGACGCATCGGTCATCGGTGAGATAGTGGAAGAAAAAGGCGAGAAGGTAATTCTCAATTACGATAAATAGGGGACGGCAAAATGAGTGAGAAGACAAAAATTGCCGTTCTGGTTTCAGGCGGCGGAACTAATCTGCAGGCGCTGATAGACAAGATACAGGCAGGTCAGCTGCCTCAGGCGGAGATCGTAAAGGTCATAGCCAGCAAGGAGGGCGCTTTTGCACTGGAAAGAGCAGCTAAGGCAGGCATAGCCACAGCCGTGGCAAAAGAGCAGCCCGAGGTTTTGCATGAGCTTGAAAGCGCAGGAGCCGAGATCATCGTGCTGGCAGGCTATATGAAGGTGCTTGCGCCTGAAATAATAGAAAAATACAGAAACAGAATAATAAATATACATCCTTCACTGATACCGAAATACTGCGGCAAGGGATTTTACGGCATCAGAGTCCACAGGGCGGTCATCGAAGGCGGCGAGACGGAAAGCGGCGCCACCGATCATTACGTGGATGAAGGCGTGGATACGGGAGCGATAATCCTGCAGGAAAAGGTCCCTGTGCTGCCGGGCGATACGCCTGAGGAGCTGGCGGCCAGAGTGCTCAAGGTGGAGCACAGGATACTGGCGGAGGGACTTAAGATAGCTATAGATGATTTGAAGGAAGGTGGCAGATAATGGGTGGAGTTATCGGATTCGCTTCAAACAAGGACTGCGTGATGGATCTGTTCTTCGGAACGGACTATCATTCGCATCTTGGGACGAAGCGAGGCGGATTGTGCGTATTACAGGAAGACGGTTTCAACCGTGCGATCCATAATATAGAAAATTCGCCATTCAGAAGCAAGTTTGAAGGCGATATAGAAGAAATGAGCGGCAAGATGGGCATCGGCGCCATCAGTGACAGCGATCCGCAGCCGCTGACAGTAAGGAGCAGACAGGGGGATTATGCAATAACTACTGTCGGTCGCATAAATAACAAAGAGGAGATCGTGCAGGATCTTTTGAAGGAAAGACCGGGGCACTTCATGTCCATGAGCGGCGGGGCCATCAACAGCACGGAGCTTGTGGCGGCGCTGGTTTCCACGGGAAAGGACATAGTTGACGGTATCAGGATAGCCCAGGAGAAGATCGACGGCTCCATGACTATGCTGATACTGACAAAGGAAGGACTTTACGCGGCAAGAGACAAGTACGGCAGGACACCTCTTATCATAGGAAAGAAAAAGGGCGCATACTGCGCGGCTTCGGAATCCTTTGCATTCATCAACGTAGGCTACAGATACAAGAGAGAGCTGGGACCTGCGGAGATCGCATTTCTGACAGCCGATGAGGAAAAGACAGTGGGCGAGCCGCAGAAAGACATGAAGATCTGCGCTTTCCTCTGGACGTATTTCGGATATACGACGTCCATATATGAAGGCAGGAACGTCGAACTGATGAGAAACCGCAACGGCGAGCTGCTGGCGGAAAAGGACGGCGACCTGGATGTGGATTACGTGGCAGGCGTTCCCGACAGCGGTATAGCTCATGCATTGGGATATGCCAACAAGTCGAGAGTACCGTATGCGAGACCACTCATCAAGTATACGCCGACATGGCCGAGAAGCTTCATGCCTCAGAATCAGAAGGCAAGAAACCTGATAGCCAAGATGAAGCTGGTTCCGGTTTTCCAGATCATAAAGAACAAGAAATTCGTGCTGATAGACGACTCCATCGTGCGAGGCACGCAGCTTTCCGAGACGGTAAGCTATCTCATCGAAAACGGAGCAAAGGACATACACGTCAGGTCGGCATGTCCGCCTATCATGTACGGCTGCAAATACCTGAACTTTTCACGTTCCGTAAGCGATCTGGAGCTGATAACCAGAAGATGCATCAGAGAGCTTGAGGGAATGGACGATCCGGGAGATGCGGCTGCAAATCCTGCAGGTTTTGACAATGCAGTGCAGTCGGACATCCCGAAGGATATCCTGGAGGAATACGCCGATTCAAAGAGCGAAAAACACAAGAACATGGTAGAACTCATAAGGCAGAAGCTCAACTTCGATAGTCTCAAGTTCCAGGAACTTGAGGACACGGTAAAGGCCATCGGAGTTGACAAGTGCAAGCTTTGCACGTACTGCTGGGACGGAAAGGAGTAAGATCACATGCAGAAAAAATCACTGGAAACGACTCTCAAGGAAAACGCTTATCCGGGACGCGGCATCGTCATCGGACGTTCCGAAGACGGAAAGCATGCTGTGACGGCCTACTTCATCATGGGAAGAAGCGTCAACAGCAGGAACCGTATATTCGTACGCGATGGCGAAGGTATAAGAACGGAGGCCTTCGATCCTTCCAAGCTCAGCGATCCGAGCCTTATCATATATGCGCCGGTGAGAGTTCTGGGAAATTCGACCATTGTTACAAACGGAGATCAGACGGATACCGTATACGATCTGATGGCGGAAGGAAAGACCTTTGAGGAAGCCCTCAGGACACGCGAATTCGAGCCTGACGATCCCAACTATACGCCGAGGATATCGGGAATCATGAACGTAAAGGACGGTTCATACGATTTCATGATGTCGATCCTCAAAAGCGACGACGGTGATCCGGAATACTGCATCAGAAACACCTTTGCATATCCGGGCTGCCCTGCGGGGGAAGGACGTTTTATCCACACCTATGTAGCGGACGGAAGCCCTCTGCCGAGCTTTGAAGGAGAGCCTGAGAAGGTGGACATCAAGGGCGGTATCGACGAATTCGCCGAGCTGGTATGGAACAGCCTCAACGAGGATAACAGGGTATCGCTGTTCGTGAGATTCATAGATATCGAAACGGGAAAGTACGATACGCGTATAATCAATAAGAATAAATAGGATGCGGCATGGGGTCCGATGGGGGCCGGAGATACCCGGAGAGAACCGGACGGCCGCAGCTTTGCAAAAAAATAATTTAGGAGAAATCAAAAATGAAAGAATTGGAATTAAAATACGGATGCAATCCCAACCAGAAGCCTTCAAGGATCTTCGTGGAAAACGGCGAGCTTCCCATCGAGGTCCTGAACGGCAAACCGGGATACATAAACTTTCTTGACGCCTTCAACGGATGGCAGCTTGTAAAGGAGCTCAAGGAAGCCACGGGACTTCCGGCAGCGACATCCTTTAAGCACGTTTCACCTGCGGGAGCAGCCATAGGCCTGCCTCTTTCCGAGGTGGAAAAAAAGATATACTGGGTAGATGATCTGGGCGAGCTGTCACCGCTGGCATGCGCATACGCAAGAGCAAGAGGCGCAGACAGGATGTCATCCTTCGGAGATTTCATCTCACTGTCGGACGTATGCGACGTGGATACTGCCAAAATGGTAAAGCGTGAGGTTTCCGACGGAATCATCGCACCGGGATATGAACCGGAAGCGCTGGAGATCCTCAAGACAAAGAAAAAGGGCAACTACAATGTTATCAAGATAGATCCGGATTTCAAGCCTGATCCAGTTGAGCGCAAGCAGGTATTCGGCATCACCTTCGAGCAGGGCAGAAACGAAATGCCGATAGACGAAAAGTTCCTCGGCGACATCGTGACGGAAAACAAGGATATCCCTGAGGAAGCAAAGCGCGATCTTATCATCGCACTGATCACGCTGAAATATACACAGTCAAATTCAGTCTGCTATGTAAAGGGCGGACAGGCCATCGGCATAGGTGCCGGACAGCAGTCCAGGATCCACTGCACGAGACTTGCGGGACAGAAGGCCGACAACTGGCTCCTGAGACAGTGTCCTAAGGTACTTGAGCTGCCGTTCAGGGAAGACGTAGGCAGACCTAACAGAGACAACGCCATCGACGTTTACATGAGCGACGATTATATGGATGTGCTGGCTGACGGACAGTGGCAGCAGTTCTTTACGGAAAGACCTGAGCCGCTCACCAGAGAGGAAAAGAGAGCATGGCTGGATCAGATGGACGGCGTGGCTCTCGGCTCGGATGCATTCTTCCCGTTCAGCGACAACGTTCAGAGAGCATATCGCAGCGGCGTGAAGTACATCGCACAGCCGGGTGGCTCCATCAGAGACGACATCGTTATAGACGCATGCAACGAGTATGGAATAACCATGTTCTTCTCGGGAATGAGACTGTTCCATCACTAATAGAAGCGAGTGTTAAAAAAATATAAAAATGTAAAATAATGGTTGAAGAAAGCGACAGACTATATTATAATAGTCTAAAGGCTGTCTGAGGCACGGTAGGCGGTAAGTCCTTCTGCAGGGAGACTGGACTCTCTGATAACATATAGATCCCTACATATGGGAAGTATGGAAAAAAGGAGGATGTGCTTTATGAGTGACTTCGAATTATTGTCGATAGTGCTTATGATGTTCGGCATCATAGTACCTGTATTGATCGCGTATATCGAACACACAAAAAAGTAACCGCCCAAATGATAAAGTTCTAAAGAGGCGGTTACTTTTTTAACCCAATCTACAGGACTTACCGTCTATTGACGGCCTTTCTTGCTTCGATTATATCACATTTATTTTTTTTAACAAGGGCTAAAAGAATTTTCAGGAGGATTTTATGAAAGTATTGGTAGTAGGCGGCGGCGGCAGAGAGCATGCTATCTGCTGGAAGCTGGCCCAGAGTGACAAGGTGGATGAGGTGCTCTGTGCTCCGGGAAATGCCGGTATCGCGGATGTGGCAAGATGCGTCGATATAGGCGCGGAGGATATAGATGCTATCTGTAGCTTTGCGGCAGATGAAAAGATAGATCTGGCTGTGATCGGGCCGGAGGTGCCCCTTGCAATGGGTATCGTCGATAAGCTTGAAGCGGCAGGGGTAAGGACATTCGGACCTAATGCAAAATGCTCACAGCTTGAAGCAAGCAAGTCATTTACAAAGGCATTCCTTGCAAAGCACCATATCCCGACTGCAGGATACAGGGAATTCACAGAAAAGGATGAGCTTCTGGAAAATGTGGGGATCTACGGATATCCCATGGTGCTCAAGGCCGACGGCCTGGCGGCGGGAAAAGGCGTCGTGATCGCAGAGACGGAAGATGCTGCAAAGGAAGCCATCGAAGAAATGATGGGACAGAAGGTTTTCGGCTCCGCTGCCGACAAGGTAGTGGTGGAAGAATTTCTGACGGGAGTAGAGGCTTCCATGCTCTGCTTCGTTGATGAAAACAGCATAGTCCCTATGGAATCCGCACAGGATTACAAGAGGATATTCGATAACGATAAGGGTCCTAATACAGGCGGCATGGGAACGTATTCACCAAGCCTCGTGTTCACACCGGAGCTGGAGCAGCAGATAAGAGATCGCATACTGGAGCCTACACTTGAGGGTTTCAAAGAGGACGGACTTGATTTCAAAGGCGTTCTGTTTATCGGACTGATGATCTCAGACGACGGTCCGAAGGTCATCGAGTTCAATAACCGCTTCGGCGACCCTGAGACACAGTCGGTACTGGCGCGTCTCGACAGCGATCTTTTCGATATATTCATGGCAGTAACGGAAAACAAGCTGGCAGATGTGGATATCCGCTGGAAGGAAGACAAGGCGGTATGCGTAGTGCTGGCATCGGGAGGATATCCTGGAAGTTATGAAAAGGGCAAGCTCATAAGCGGCCTTGACGATGTGGACGATGACGTTATCGTATTCCATGCGGGAACGAAATTCGCAGCGATGCCGGAAGGTAGCAAATGTGCAACATGCGAAGACGACTGTGAGATGAAGAACGCCGCAGTAGTTACATCAGGAGGCAGAGTCCTGGGAGTTACAGCTACCGGAAAGACCCACGAGGAAGCCAAAGCCAAGGCATATGACAATGTCAAGCGCATCAGCTTCGAAGGAATGCAGTACAGAAAGGATATAGGAACCATCAACAGGCATTAAGCTATAAAAAAATTAAAATCATATAAATAACACAAAAATCGTAGGCAGGGATGTGTAAAGACCAGCTTGCGATTTTTGTTGGTTTTAATGTTGACAGCGTGTTCCAAATAATATATAATATGGTAAAATATAACAGACAAGGCGCGGCAGAGACGAAAAGCCGGACGTAACAGTACGATTATACCGGATATCGACATGCAGCAGCAGAACAAACGGGAATTAGAGTATTGAAAATCGTAGCACTAAAAGGGGGAATCAAAATGAAAAAAATCAGGAAAAATTACAAGGACGGAGTATTCAGGAAGCTGTTTGCGGATAAGGAGAAGCTGATAGAGCTGTACAATGCGCTGTCGGGCAGTGATTATTCGCTCGATACGGAGCTTGAAATAGTGACACTTGATAACTCCATATTCGGAGATCTGAAAAACGATCTGGCATTCGTCATCGACAATAAGTTCATAATACTCGTAGAACATCAGTCGACGGTAAATCCCAACATGCCGTTGAGGATGCTGATATACCTCGCACAGCAGTATGAAAAGCTGTGTTATTCCAACGAGATATACAGTCGCAGGAGAATATATATACCTGTACCGGAGTTTTACGTGTTCTACAACGGACTGGCCGAGGTTCCGATAGAAGAAGAATTGAAACTTTCTGATGCATTTATCTGTAAATGTGATATAATGTTCTCGACCCGGCGACTGGCAAGCGAAAGCGCAGACAGAGCCGTGGTGAGACAGATGCATAAAGCACTTAGCGATTGGCAAGAGAAAGCGTAGACAGAGCTTAGTGCTTATGGCAAAATACCACTAGAAGTAATAGTGAAAGTCATCAATGTCAACTACGAAAAAGGTGCGGAACTTCTGGCAAGATGCAGGACCCTTAACG
>JAETSS010000339.1 GCA_021769545.1 Eubacterium sp. | reverse complement strand
TTTATCTCGGAGAACCTGTGGTGAGACAAGGTGAGACGATTGGCGTGATCCGATGTGCCGTCAAAGCGGAAAAGCTGATGGAGCAGCTGGAACGATATTCGGCCATGAGGGGGGATATGGTCAGCTGTATCGCTGATGCAAAAGGGAAGATTCTCTATTGCACCGATGAGGATCAGTGGATAGGACGGAATATATGTGACATTTTAAGTAATGCACAGGAAAATACGGACGGGATAGAAAGCTTTATCGAGGCTGTGAAAAACAATACGAGCATAACACTGACGGTCGAAGTCAGGCCGGACAGCGCTTTTCTGACAAATATTCCTATGGGGCTAAAGGGATGGAACCTGATGAGCTTTTCAAATGGTAATATGATGAAAAATGTGTCTGCCGAGCTTCTGGATGATACGATAATAATGGGAATGTCTTTGGTGGGACTTACATTTCTGGCCGGGTTGTTTGTATATATCCTCATATTGGAAAGCGGGCGCCGGATTAAGCTGGAGCAGGAGCGGTATGCGGCTCTGTCAAATTTTTCCGATACGATTCTTTTCGAGTATAATTATAAAACCGATGTACTGCAGCTGACTCAGAATGCAACGAATTTACTGGGCATTGCGAGATCCAGTATCGGAAATTTCCGTAACTTCAGCGGCGGGCTGATACATCCGGATGATGCGGGGGACGCTTTGGAGGCCATTGCTGCGGTCCGCAGGGACTGCAGGCGCAATGTCGTAGAGATGCGGCTTTTGGGGCGGGACGGAGGATGGATCTGGTGCGAATGCAAGATGCAGCCAATTAACGGCAATAAGGATATTGTAATCGGCAAGGTTATCGACATCTCAGGGCGTAAGGCAAAGGAGATGAATCTTCTTTCCCTTAGCTGCACCGACGCATTAACGGGCCTTATGAACCGGGAGGCGTTCGTTGGAAGAGTTGATACTTTGATTGAAGAAAAAAATAAAGGATTCTTTTTCATGATCGACGTAGATAACTTCAAGATGGTCAATGATACGAAGGGCCATGAGGCGGGGGACGGCTGTCTGACCAGAATCGGGGAGCTGCTTCGCCAGTCCTTCCGTGATTATGATCCGGTGGCCAGAATCGGAGGAGATGAATTTGCCGCTTTCATGTCGGACACCTCCGATATTGAAAATGCCCAAAAAAAGGCGGAGCTGATCCTGTCCAAACTGAAGCACTCACAGGGTGAGGGTGAGATGGAGATGTCCGTCAGCATCGGTATTGCTGCCTGCCCGGACGACGGGCAGAGTTACCAGGAGCTTTACCGAAACGCCGATCATGCGATGTATCTGGCAAAGAGAGAGGGAAAGAACCGTTTTATCTGTACGAAAAGAGCAGTTGAGGATGAGATTTAGCTGAAAAGGAAAATATATCATTTTAAATATAGGGTGT
>JAETSS010000338.1 GCA_021769545.1 Eubacterium sp. | reverse complement strand
TAGTCTTGCCGCCTCCGGACGGTCCGATGATAGCAAGCACCTCGCCCTTTTCCAGAGAGAAATCAACGCCCTTCAGGACCTCTACCTCTCCGAAGGATTTTCTAAGATTCTTTACCTCAAGTATAGACATATGGACCTCCTAATTGAAATAAGCAAATCTTGCTTCAAGCTTGCTGAGCAATACGGTCAAAATACCGGTAAACGCCAGATAGTAAAGACCTGTCATAAACAGCGGCCAGATGATGCCGTCCGATTTGATGAAGGCCTGTCCCATCCATATGATCTCATATACCGCGATAACTCTTGCGAGGGACGTATCCTTGACAAGATTGATGATCTCGTTGCTCATCGGCGGGATTATCCTCTTGACGACCTGCAGAAGAATGATCTTCAAAAAGATCTGTGACTTGGTCAGACCAAGCATCTGTCCTGCCTCGTACTGTCCCTGAGGGATGCTTTCGATACCGCCTCTGTATATTTCGGAAAAGTAGGCGGAGTAGTTTATGATAAAGGCTACCAGAACGGCTACGAATCTGCCTGTGGAGCCCATTCCCCATACGTTTGTGCCCCATATGAGTCCCGGCCCGTAGTAAACTATGATGAGCTGGAGCATCAGAGGGGTCCCTCTCATTACCCATACAAAGAGTCTTGTTAAATATTTGATTGGTTTTATCTTCGTCATGGATCCGAAGGCTACTATGAGTCCCAGAGGGATAGCGCCCAGAAGAGTAAGAGCAAATAGCTCCAGTGTCATTCCGAATCCTACTGTCAGTTCATGAAGTACAGTCTGCAGCATCTGTATCGAATCTCCTTATGTATATCCCGGAGCCTTTCGGCGCCGGGACAGTTGATATCATTTATTTCTTTTAAAATCTACACGGAAAACCTATTCCGTCTCTGTATATCGCTTTATATCGCCTTTGAGTTTACTGCTCGATGATAGATTCCTGTGTTCCGTACTTTTCAGCGATAGTCTTCATTTCGCCGCTGTCGTAGATGGACTTGAAGTACTCGTTGAGCTTAGCAGCCAGATCCGAGCCCTTTCTGAATCCTACACCGTATTCTTCAGTTGTCAGTGAAACAGTGTATCCGAGATCAGCAAAAGATGTTCCGTCGCCAACCATTGCGCCTGCCATCAGAAGGTCGATAACAGCTGCATCGGCTGTTCCTGCCTGTACCTCAAGCAGTGCTGCCGACTGTGTGGAAACTTCTACAGATTCCCATTCCTCTGCCGAAACTGCTTCAGCGCCTGCGGAGCCTGCTTCAACTGCGAAAACAAGATCACCGCAGTCTTCCTTGGCTTTATACTTGTCCATTACGTCCTTCTTGACAACTACTACCTGAGCGTTCTGACAATATGCATTGGAAGTTTCCATTGACTGAGTAACTTCGTTTGTAAGGGTCATTCCGTTCCAT
>JAETSS010000008.1 GCA_021769545.1 Eubacterium sp. | reverse complement strand
GCGGACAGAGGCAATCCTCAGGTGGCATATCTCAATAATACATACCAGCCTGCGGTACTCCGAGCTGTACGTCATATAATAAAAAGCGCACGAAATGCCGGTATCCCGGTGGGAATGTGCGGCGAAGCGGCAGCGGATCCGCTGCTTACACCTCTGCTCATATCCTTCGGACTCGACGAATTCAGCGTCGATCCCACTTCTGTGCTGAGGACAAGGTACAATATTTCCAAGTGGACCGGAGAAGCTGCCGACGCAGTGGCTGAGAAAGCCATGGCGCTGACGACTGCCGATGAAGTAAAAAAATATCTCAAAGAAGCATGTAAATAGAAAACGGGCAACCTGTCATTATATATGATGGCAGGCTGCCTGTTTTAAATTTTTTGTTGGAAGGTTTTATTTTCCGGCGTCGAATTCTTTCATTATTGCCACCGATGCGCTGCAGCCCAGTCTGTCGGCTCCGGCTTCGATCATTTCCATGGCGTCTTTCAACGTCCTGATGCCGCCGGAGGCTTTGATCTGCATGGAGCTTCCGACTGTGCGGCGCATGAGCTTCACGTCATCCGCCGTGGCGCCGCCTGTGCTGAAGCCTGTGGAGGTCTTGACGAAATCGGCGCGTGCATTTTTAGCGGCAAGGCAGGCTGATGTTATTTCGTCGTCGGTCAGAAGGCATGTCTCAAGTATAACCTTGAGCAGTGCTCCCTTTTCGTGGCAGATATCCGCCAGACGTGCGATCTCATTTTCAACAAGATCGAATCTGCCATCCTTTGCAAGGCCGATATTGATGACCATGTCTATCTCATCAGCACCGTCCTCAAGAGATTTTTTCGTTTCGGCAGCCTTGGCATCCGCGCTCATGGCTCCCAGAGGAAAGCCAACCACGGCAGCCGTTTTGACGCTGCTGCCTGCCAGCGTTTTGCATACGAGAGGCACGTAACAGCCGTTGACGCATACCGATGCGAAATCATATTCCATGGCTTCGCGGCAGACCTTGATTATATCCGACTCAGTCGCATCGGGTTTAAGCAATGTATGGTCAAAATATTTGTTGAAGTCTTTCATTTATCTCTCCTTCTGATATCGAAGCTGCGGGCAGGGAAGACCTGCGGTGGTTTCAGTGTGCCGATCACCCATGCTTCATATATCGATATTTATTTTCCAGCGGTAAAAAACAGCTTGAATACAGTATATCATAGTTCCTAAAATATTGCATTGAAACGGCCGAAGCTGTATAATACATAGTTAAATAGTAGTTTATGAAGAGACGTTTTTGTATGCATATAATATAACAGGATCGTTTGCTTTGTGATAAACCGATAAATTCAAGATAAATGGAGTGATAATATGAAAATACCTGAACTGTTTCAGCAAAAAAAACCTGTTTTTTCCCTGGAAATATTCCCGCCTAAGAAAAAGGCCAATATAGATACCATCTACGATACGGTGGAAAAGCTCGCCGGATGTGAACCGGATTTCATAAGCGTTACATACGGAGCAGGCGGCAGCATTACCGATAATTCCACATGCGATATCGCCTCCACCATCAAGAAACGATTCGGAATAGAGACTGTGGCGCATCTCACATGCATCAATTCATCGAGAGATGATGTCAAGGAAATGATCGGCAGATTTCAGGCTGCGGATATAGAGAACGTGCTCACTCTGAGAGGCGACATCGTTCCGGATCAGGAGATAAAGCACGATTTCGAGCACGCCAATGAGCTGGCCATAGAGGTACAGAGAAAGTGCAGCGACAATCTTGAAATATTGGGCGCATGCTATCCCGAAGGTCATTACGAGAGTAAATCGCTGGATGAGGATATCCAGAACCTCAAGTACAAGATCGGCGCGGGAGTCAAGGTGCTGATAACGCAGTTGTTCTTTGACAATCAGCTTTTCTATGAATTCATGGGAAAGGCAAGGATGCTGGGCATCAAGGTCCCTGTGTCCGCCGGCATTATGCCTATCGTCAACTCAAGGCAGATCGAAAGGACGGTAGCCCTCAGCGGAGCCAGTCTGCCTCATGATTTCACCAAGATGATAGGACTTTACGAACACGATGCGGAAGGTCTCTTCGAAGCAGGCATCGAGTACGCATCGAACCAGATCCGCGACCTGATAACCAGCGGAGTGGACGGCATACATCTTTATACGATGAACAATCCGAAGGTAGCCCTCAGAGTCCATGAGAATATCAAGGATCTGCTGTAGGAGCGTATACGGGAAAGAATATGAACATAACGATAACGGAACCTATTTCCAGAGAAAGCTGGCTGAGAGCGCTGGGCTCGGAAAATGCAGCCGATGAAAAGCTCATGCAGACCCTGGACGAAACGGAAAAGCAGATCTTTGCAGCGGCAAGGCCCAAGGCCATATACAGAGTCATGGAGCGAAGGGATGTAAAGGTCAGCGGATTTTCCATGACCAAGCATCTGGAAGGCTGTCACCATGTGGTGGTAATGGCGCTGACTTTGGGGATAGGAGTAGATAATCTAATAAGAACACTGCAGGTGACCGATATGGCGGCGGCCGTGATAGCGGACAGCGGGGCCTCTGTACTGGCAGACAGTCTGTGCGATAGATTCGAAGAGCATATCAGGGAGAATGTGGAGGGCTATATGACATCCAGATTCAGTCCGGGGTACGGCGATTCTCCCCTCAGCATGCAGAAGGATGTCATCACATACGTGGACGGACAGCGGAAGATCGGTCTCAATGTGACACCAAACAGCCTGATGATACCGAGAAAATCCATCACGGCGGTGCTGGGAATAGCCGATCATCCGGTGACGGGCAGGCTTGCCACATGCGGCGAATGCGTTTTGAAGGATAAATGTACACTCAGGAAAGAAGGAAGATTCTGTGGCGATTGATTTTAACGAGAAGATTTATATATTGGACGGAGGAATGGGGACCATGCTCCAGAATGCGGGCATGAGCTCCGATGAGACGACTACTCAGTTCGGTCTTAAGCATCCCGATATCTGGAAGGACATCTATGTACAGTACATAGAGGCAGGCGCGGACATCATCTATGCCGGGACATTCGGGCTCAACAGGTTCAAGCAGGAGGAGCTGGATATACCTCTTGAAGAGGCTGTCAGGATAGTCATGGGCATAGCCGATGATGCGAGGAATGAAGCGGCGGAAAAGACGGGCAGAGACATCAAGGTGGCCATCGACATGGGCCCTCTGGGAGAACTGCTGGAGCCTATGGGGACGCTGACATTTGAGGAAGCGTACGATGCCTTTGCGGAGCTTGTGAATATGGCAAAGAACTGCGGAGCCGATCTCGCCGTTGTAGAGACCATGACGGATCTTTACGAGGTGAAGGCGGCAGTGCTGGCAGTAAAGGAAAACTCGGATCTGCCGGTCATCGTTTCCATGACATTCGAAGAAAACGAAAGGACATTTACGGGAGTAAGCATCGAAGCCATGGCAATGACTCTTGAAGGTCTCGGCGTGGACGCCATGGGAATGAACTGTTCTCTGGGACCTGTGGAGATACTGCCTATGATAAGGAAGCTGAGAAGGCTTACGACCATCCCGGTGTTTGCAAAGCCCAATGCAGGGCTTCCCGATCCGGCTACCGGCCGGTACGACATCACCTGCGACGAGTTCGTAGAGGTGATGAAGGAATATATGGACGACGGCATCAACATGGTGGGAGGCTGCTGCGGCACGACGCCTGAATATATCGCAGGCCTTGCCTCATACAGGGACAGCATGGAGAAAAAGCCGGCGGCCGCCGCTGCGGAGCCTGAAAAGCGTCAGCTGAGGGTATGCAGCAGTACGGACGTCGTTACCGTGGATCACGTTACCGTTATAGGTGAAAGAATAAATCCTACGGGAAAGAAACGACTGAAACAGGCGCTGCTGGAAGAGGATTTCGACTATATACTGACTCAGGCCATCGAGCAGATAGACGCAGGTGCGGAGATACTGGACGTCAATGTAGGCGTACCGTCTCTGGACGATGTGGCTATGCTTCCGAGAGTCGTGAAAAAGCTGCAGTCCATAACGGGGCTGCCTTTGCAGATAGATTCGTCAAATCCCGAGGCCATCGAAGCGGCCCTCAGGGTATACAACGGCAAGGCCATCGTGAATTCCGTCAACGGAGAGCAGGAAGTGATGGATAACATCTTTCCCATAGTGAAGAAATACGGCGCGGCGGTGATAGGTCTGACACTGGACGGCGACGGCATACCGAATACGGCAGAAGGACGTTTTGACATCGCGGAGCGTATATTGAAGGGAGCCGAAAAATACGGTATACCTAAGGAGGATGTGATCATAGACTGTCTGACACTTACGGCGTCGGCCCAGCAGAAAGAGGTAAACGAGACGCTGCGTGCCGTAAGGATGGTAAAGGAAAGGCTGGGACTCAAGACGGCTCTGGGGGTTTCCAATATCAGCTTCGGGCTTCCGGTGAGGATCATCGTCAACAGGACGTTCCTGGCAATGGCTATGGAGTGCGGACTCGATCTGCCTATCATCAACCCTAATGATGAGGATATGATGTCGGCAATATTCGCATTCAATGTACTGAAGAACGTAGACGAGAATGCAGTCAAATATATAGAAAGATACGGCAATGCGCAGATGACCACTTCCAAGGTATCGCTGCAGGGCGGTGATAAGCCGGGCGGCGGACGGTCTGACGGCTCGGCAGCAGGCGGAAACGACGAAGCGGCCGATATATTCCACTGCATCGAAAAGGGCATGAAGGCAGATACGGTGAGTGCCGTAAACAGGCTGCTGGAATCCCACAGCGAGATGGAGCTTGTCAATGATTTCCTGATACCTGCCCTTGACAACGTAGGTCAGGGATTCGAGAAGGGGACAATATTCCTTCCTCAGATGCTGCAGGCGGCCACGGCTGCTCAGGCAGGCTTCGACGTGATAAAGACGCGACTTGCGGAGTCCGATAAGGAGTCGGTGTCACTGGGTGAGGTAGTGGTCGCTACCGTAAAAGGCGATATCCACGATATCGGCAAGAACATAGTCAAGGTCATAATGGAGAACTACGGATATAAAATGATAGATCTGGGACGTGATGTTCCCGCAGAAAAGATCGTAGAGACCGTAGTCGAAAAAAATATAAAGCTGGTAGGACTCAGCGCTCTCATGACTACCACCTTAAAGAGCATGGAGGAGACCATAGCTGCGGTAAAGGCAGCAGCTCCGGATTGTAAGGTAATGGTAGGCGGCGCGGTCCTGACGGAGGATTATGCTGAAAAGATAGGCGCGGATTATTACTGCAAGGATGCGATGAAATCCGTGGAAGCCGCACAGGAGGTATTTGAATGAACAGATTCGGGATGTGGTTCGCTAATTTGATGAGGGGAAGGTACGGTACGGATAATCTCAACAGATTCCTGCTGATCGTTGCCTTTGTACTCATCATTATTGATATGTTTCTGAGATGGAGGCTGCTCCATCTGCTGACGGTGGTATTGCTGATATACATATATTGCAGGATGTTTTCCAGAAACATCAATGCGAGATACAGAGAAAATCAGAAATTCCTGCAGTTTGCGGCCAGATTCAGGAAAGGACGTTCCGGCGGCGGATACGGGTCCTACGGCGGTTATTCCGGCGGCGCAGGCAAAACCAAGGACAAGACCCATAAGATCCTGAGATGCCCGGGCTGCGGCGAAAAACTGCGAGTACCTAAGGGCGCCGGCACGATAAACATAAGCTGCCCTCACTGCGGGACAAAATTCGTCAAGAAGGTGTAGTGAAGGGCATAGTGCGCTGTGCAGTAATGCGGATAAGGAGACGTGTATGAAGAAATATTTACCCGCTTTGATGATACTGGTGATATTCGAAACGGTGGCAGTTACGCTGTGGCTTACGAAGGATAATCTGTTCTATCTGTTGAATTTCACATACATAGGAGCAGCGATATCCCTGGGGATGTTCCTCTTTGCGTGCAATTACAGACATGCCAGACGTATAGTGCAGCTTCTGGTGGGTATGTACATGCTGATCTACCTCGGACTCATATGCAATGAAAACATGCAGATAGAGGGCTTCTGGTATTATCTGTTCACAGGCGTATTCGAAGCGGCGACGATACATTATGCCGTGGCAAAGATCTTCGGGCCGCTGCTTTTCGGCAGAGGCTGGTGCGGATATGCGTGCTGGACTGCCATGATACTGGATTTTCTGCCATACAAAACTCCGCAGCAGCCGAGAAGGAAGCTGGGCTGGATCAGATACATAGTATTCGCGGTTTCGTTGATATTCGTCGCAGCGTTGTTCCTTGCCAATGTCGGAAACATAGAGAGGATAATGTTCTGGGCCTTTATCGTCGGAAACATCATGTATTATGCGGTGGGCATCGCGTTGGCTTTCGCCTTTAAGGATAACCGCGCTTTCTGCAAATACATATGTCCCATAACGGTGTTCCTGAAGCCTATGAGCTACTTTTCCCTTTTTCGTATAAAATGCGATAGTTCAAAATGCGTTTCCTGCGGAAAGTGCAGGCAGGTATGCCCTATGGATGTGGACATGACGGACAACTCGAGAAAACGCATAAACGGCACGGAGTGCATCCTTTGCATGGAATGCGTCAGAAGCTGTCCGAAGAAAGCCCTATGAGAGCTGCGGCGGACCGTTCACGGCGTGTATTTAAAAAGATTCAACCGAAATAACGTGTTTTATAGTATAATGATCTTATCTCTATGATAATGGAAAGATGAGATCATTATTTTTAGTTAGGGGATATCGAGTTTTAGCGAAAGGATATTGATTCAATGAGAGATACCGATAAAGGAGCGAAGCCGGGAAGGGCGAGGGTCATCGTCTATATCGTACTCAGAGTGCTGGTGATCGCGGTGATGATCGCGCAGATATTCAACCATAACTGGCATAACGTCATGACATGCGGACTGACACTTGTGCTTTTCATGATGCCTACGATAATTTCCAGGAGACTGTCCATCGATCTGCCTACGGCCCTTGAAGTCATAATCGTACTTTTCATATTCGCGGCGGAGATATTGGGAGAAATACGTGGATTTTATGTGATCTTCCCGAGATGGGACGATATGCTCCACACCACCAACGGTTTCCTTGCGGCGGCCATAGGTTTTGCCATGATCGATATACTGAACCGCAATGAAAAGGTGAAGCTGTCTCTGTCACCGCTTTTCGTGGCGCTTGTTGCCTTCTGCTTCTCCATGACCATCGGCGTGCTCTGGGAATTCTTCGAATGCTCCATGGATATGTTTTTCGGAATGGATATGCAGAAGGACACATGGATCGATGCATTCAATTCGGTAGCCATAAATCCGGAGGGACTTAACGAGCCGGTGCACGTGGCGGTGGATTCCGTCAGCGTCAATGGCATGGCGTGGGACAAATACCTCGATATAGGTCTTTACGATACCATGCATGACCTCTTCGTAAACTTTATCGGCGCAGTGGTCTTCTCCGTTCTGGGCATGATATACATAAAGTCCCGCGGCAAAGGCATTGCGGCCAAGTTTATACCTACTCTCAGAAAAGACAAGGAGGCATAGCGTGAATGTGAAGCGATGGCGTCTGTTGTGGTCGGTAGCGAAAAGAAGCTCCGCAAACAAGATGATATATTCCTTTATCATCAATTTCTTTATAGTGGCTGCCGTTATCACGGCTCTTGAGCCTGATATACATAATTACGGAGAGGGTCTGTGGTATACCTTCGTAGCGTGCAGCACCATAGGCTTCGGAGATTTTACGGCGGTGACCTTTATCGGCAGGATACTGACGGTGTATATCGCCATAAACGAGATACTGCTGGTGGCGATACTTTCGGGAGTGGTGGTAAGCTACTATCTGGAGGTGGTCCACAGACGTGAGAAGGAAAGCGTTACGATGTTCCTGGACAAGCTGGAGCATCTGTCGGAGCTGTCGAAGGAAGAACTCGAGGATATATCGGCAAGGGTAAAGAAAATAATATAAAGGAAAAGGCAATATGAAAAAAGGTGTGAAAATTTTAAGCTTCGGTGTGCTGGCATTTATACTGGGAGCTGCTGCGGGAGCAGTGGTGTGGGTCATACTGAAAGTGATGAATATCGGTATAGATCTGCTCTGGGAGTTGCTGCCTGAGAAGCTGGGGCTTGAAAACTGTATCATATATAATATCGTTGTCTGTCTTGCGGGCGGGCTGATTATCGGTCTTTGGCAGAGAAGATACGGACTGCTTCCCGATAATATGGAGCAGGTGATGGGCCGCATCAAGCTGGAAGGTTTCTATCCCTACGACAGGCTGCATATCATCGCGGTATCGGCGCTGTTGCCGCTGATATTCGGCGGGGCACTGGGTCCGGAGGCAGGTCTCACCGGGCTCATCGTAGGACTGTGCTATTTCGTGGGCGACAGACTCAAATACAAAGCGGATGAGCTGGCTGCGCTGGCCGAGACAGGTATGGCGGCGGCTCTGGGCGTCATCTTCGGAGCTCCGCTGTTCGGCATCGTGGGAAATCTGGAGCCCGACAGCTGGAGCAGGAGCGAACGCAGGAGACTGGCAGATAAGAAAACGAGAGTTTTTCTCTACATAATGGGCGTACTGGGCGGTATTGCGGTGATGATGGGACTCGGCAGGTTGCTGGGCAGCAGCGGAGGCCTGCCGAGATTCGACATGCATCATCAGGTAGGGCTTGATCAGTGGAAATGGTTCCCCGTACTTCTTATAATGGGGATCATATTCGGTCTTCTGTATATGACCGTCAACAGGATAACGGAGGCCATCGGGAAAGGACTACAGAAGTATCGTATATTGAGCTGCATGATCGCAGGTCTGGCCGTAGCCGTCCTGGGATATTTCCTGCCCCTTACCATGTTCTCAGGTGAGCATCAGATGGGAGAGCTCATGGACGTGTGGCAGGATTATCCGGTAACGGTGCTGATAGTGTCGGCCATAGGCAAGATACTTCTCGTGAATCTGTGTATCAATCTCGGCTGGCGCGGCGGCAATATATTTCCGTTGATATTTGCAGGGACCACGGTAGGATATGCAATGGCCGCGGTGGTGGGAATGGACGGAGCCGTAGCGGTGGCGGTCACGGTGGCTGCTCTCTACGCGTATATCATGAGGAAGCCTTTAACGGTAGCCGCTGTACTGCTTCTGTGTTTTCCGGTCACATATATCATTCCGGTCCTGGCAGCGGCGTTTATCGCTTCCAAGGTACCTGTACCGTCGAAACTCTTGCATCGGGAAAAATGAAAACAGTATATAACATGTTGCAAAGGCATCAGGCTGCTGTATCGTGTATGAGATTTCACGGTGCGGCAGCCTTTTTCATACGGAGGATATATTTTTTTCGATGATTCGCATGTATACCCTTGACCCACTCCTTAGGACAGGGTTTACAATCCTTATATAAGATAAAAAAATAAGTTAAGGGAGGTAATAGGTATGACTACGATAAAGAACGAAGCCACGAAATATCTTGATGATGTTGCAACAGACAAGACAAGAGCTGCAATAGAGCACAGAGCTACATGGTTCTATCTGCTGCTGGACGAAGCACGCAAGAGAGGACTTGAATGGGATGACTTTGCAAGAGCTGCCATCGGAAGATGCGGACATTTCCACGGACAGAAGAAAATAAAGGAAAACTGCCCGGACTACGAGGATATGACTAAGTTCCTCGAGGTGTTCATAGGAGAAGAGCAGGCAAAGGTACTGGAGCTTGAGATGCTGGATGAGTCAAAAGATCATCTGCTGATGGATTTCCACTACTGTCCGCTGGTAACGGCATGGCAGAAGCTGGGATGCTCGCAGGAGGATATCGAAAAGCTCTGCGATATCGCTATGGACGGCGACAGAGGGATCGCAGAGGAAATGGGCTTTGACTTTAAGATCATAAGCAAGATAGCAGAGGGTGCAGATACCTGCAGGATAGAGTTCAGCAAAAAATAGATAAAACAGAGCAATAAACGGAGACGTATCATGGAGTATGGAGAATTTGTCAGGATATTGGAGCATGAAATGATGCCCGCACTGGGATGTACCGACCCGATAGGGATAGCATTCTGTGCGGCTACTGCGAGAAAATATGCAAAGGGCAGTATAGTGAAGGTGGAGGCGGCATTTTCGGGAAAGCTGATAAAGAACGCCACGGCCGTTATCATTCCCGGCAGCGGAGGACGGTGCGGAGTAAGCATCGCTACGGCGCTGGGCGTGGTATGCGGCGATGCCGACAGGAAGCTGGAGGTGCTTGAAGGTATCACACCGCAGCAGGTCATGGAAGCTGTACGGCTGGAGGAATCGGGAAAGCTTACCGTCACCACAGCGGAAACCGATATCGCCCTTTATATGGAGATCACCGTAACGACGGAGCATGACACTGTGACTGCCGTGCTGAAGGACGGGTATACCAATGTGACAAATATCATCGTAAACGGCAACGATGTAATGGCGGATGAGGATCTCGCCGATGAAGAGCCTGCTCTCAGGTACGATCTTCTGGAGCTCGACAGTATTATCGATTTTGCTGATAACACCAACATGGAGCAGCTTGAGCTCATAGCGAGGGGTCTGGAGATGAACGAAGAGCTTGCCCGTGCCGGGCTTGAGGAAAGTTACGGAGCACAGCTGGGAAGAGTTATAAGAGACAGGATGGCAGGAGAAAGCATAAAGGACGATGTGACGTATAACGCCATGATGTGGACTGCCGCCGGTGTGGACGCCAGGATGGCGGGATGTCCTCTTCCTGCCATGAGCAATACAGGCAGCGGGAATCAGGGAATAGTATGCACGATGCCTGTTCTGGGAGCTGCCAGGGCCCTCGGTTCACCGTGGGAGACCACCGTCAGGGCCGCCGCAGTCAGCTGTCTTGCGTCCATATACATAAAGTACAGGATAGGAGCGTTATCTACAGTATGCGGATGTTCCGTTGCGGGAACGGGATCGGCGTGCGGGATCATATATTTGTACGGAGGAAGAAAAAAGGAAATGACCGATGTGCTCAAGAACATGTTCGGAAATGTGGCCGGCATAATATGCGACGGCGCCAAAGCAAGCTGCTCGCTAAAGGCCGCTACCTGCATAAACGCGGCATGTATAGCAGCGGAACTGGCAATGAACGGATTCGGTCTTGAAGCTACCAACGGCATCGTAGGCCAAGGAGAAAAGGACTCCATCGACTATTTCGTCAGGACCTCAGGAGAGGGTCTAAGCGCTATGGATCAAGTGATAATAGATATAATCATGAACAAATGATATCGGGGCTCTCCATATCGGAGAGCCCTTTGTATCATCGCACGGGTCATCGGGAGGCAGCAGCCTCGTCTATATGAGAAACCATTGACCCGGCCTCGGGGGAAGGGTATAAACTAAGAGTGTATTGATTGGAGAATGATATGAACACAAAATCGGTTTGTAAAAAATTGAATGTTACTCCTAAGATGCTGCGTATTTACGAGGATCATGGGCTGGTAGTACCGAAACGAAAGAGCAACAATTACAGAGAGTATTCTGCCGAGAACCTTGTACAGATAGAGACAGTTGCGATACTGAGGCATCTGGGATTTTCCATAGCGGAGATAAAGGAGATGCTGAAGTTCGACAAGACCAGCAATCGTCATCTGAATATGTTCTATCTGCAGTATAAAGCCATAGATACCAAGATAAAGGAACTGCAGCGTACCAAGATCAGGCTCAAGGAGACTATAAACACGCTGATCGAGAGCGAGGACAGCCAGTGCTTTGCAGATATAATACTGGCTGACAGGGCGATCCGGCATGACAGGATGAATTACGAGGATCTTGTGATGGAGTGGAACTTCGATGCCATGGCGCTGAATTTCGTCAACAGATATCTCAAGGAGGACAAGCCGTATCAGGATACGATAAAACGTGCAAGAGAGCTCCTATGCGGATACAAGGGAAGTTCCTTCATAGACGTGGGATGCGGCACATGTGATCTGTGGATGGAAAGCGGAGAGGACACGGATCTTCTTGCGGTGGATCTCAGCTTCCCGATGCTTCTGGAGAGCAAGAGACGGCTGCCCTGGCTGAAAATAAGGCTCGACGATATAACAGCCGCGGATGTGGATACATATGACAGGTACGATGTGGTGGTCTCCACGTTCATGGTACATCATATAGAGCCATGCGATCAGTATAAGGCGGTGGACAATCTGCTCAAGCTCTGCAGTGAGGACGGCGTAGTACTTTTGGCAGATAGATGCTTTAAGAACGAGCAGGAAATGAAAGCCGAAGAGGAGAGGATCAGAAAGAGCAATGACGAGGAGGCACTGAATTATTTCAAGTCTGAATTCTTCATCGTTGCAGACAGACTCACAAGCTATCTCAACTGGAAAGGCTATCTGGTGACGACGGAATTTACCGACGACAATATGATGATATGCATGATAGAAAAACAGAAATAAGCAAACTCTCATGAGAACCGGAATCTGAAAACGAAACGGCCTGCGATGGAAAGGGTGATGCTGCATCCATCAGCAGGCTGTTTTTTCATGTAATGGATGATGGCTGTTGACTTGTGCTCAGGGGCCGGGTATAGAATACAGATATAGTAAGAATTATCTGAAAAAACCGGATAAGGAGTGATGATCATGAAAGCAACAAAAGTGTTCGTTAACGGTGAAGTTTATACGATGAATGAAGCTCTCGACTGGGCCAGTGCGGTAGCAGTATCGGAAAACAAGATAGTTTTCGTGGGAAGCGATGAAGATGTGCAGGAGTATATAGGAGATGATACCGAAGTCATCGACTTGGAGGGAAGGATGATGCTTCCGGGATTTACCGACGGACATTGTCATGTGCTGCTTGGAGGGATATATTCTCTGGGAGTCGTCATAGATTTTACATGGGATGTAGACAGGATCCTGTCGGAAACGGAAAAATTCGTCAGGGAACATCCTGACCGCAAGGCATATTTCGGTATGGGATATTCCGAATGGCTCTGGCATGAAGAGAAGGAGCCTACAGCGCAGATGCTGGATAAGGTATGTCCTGACAAGCCTATCATACTCCTTTCGGGCGGAGGTCATGAAGGATGGTGCAATTCCAAGGCATTGGAGGTGGCGGAGATCACCGCTGATACGCCTGATCCCGTACCGGGATTTCAGTATTTCAAGCGCGACGATGAAGGAAACCCTACAGGATGGATCAAGGAGACGGCAGCGGAAAACCTGGTCATACAGGCCATAGAGCCTTTTGAGCCGCATCTTGTAAAAAAGGCCATCAAGGACACTCTTGACCGCTTCGCCGGCTGCGGGATCACCACAATAGGAGACTGCGGCTGTTATGAATATCTGGAGGATCTGGCTTTCTCCGCATTAAAGGAGCTGGAGGAAGAGGGCAGGTTACCGCAGAGGATCAGTGCATCTACATTCTGTCTTGCCGAAGCGCCTTTCCAGCATGCCATAGAACGACTTAAGGAACTGAATAAAAGATACGACTCGGAGCTGCTTTCCGTACATACGCTTAAGATATTGAACGATGGGACTCCGGAAGCCCATACGGCTTCTTTGAGCGCGCCTTATC
>JAETSS010000337.1 GCA_021769545.1 Eubacterium sp. | reverse complement strand
AAATAAGAAGAAAAGAAAAGCTCATGTCACGCGAGGAATGTATGGATGTCCTCAGCAAAGCCGAGTACGGAGTATTGTCCACCATCAGCGAAGACGATACGCCTTACGGAGTACCTATGAACTTTGTATGTGTGGACGATGCCGTTTATTTTCACTGTGCTACCGCAGGTCACAGGCTGGAAAACCTGGCATACAATGATAATGCGTGTTTCAATGTGGTTGATTCCGTAGTCCTGATGGCGGATAAGTTCAACACTCAGTATCGCTCGGTAACCATATTCGGCAAGGTAGAGAAGGTTGAGTCTGCCGATGAAAAAAGAAAGGGACTTACAGCGCTGGTGGAAAAGCTCAGTCCGCAGTACATGGAAGCAGGTGTAAAGTACATAAATTCGTCATTTGACGATGTGATTGTTTTAAAGCTGAATATGGCGAAAATGACCGGAAAAGCAACGCGAGGGTAAGGTCACGCCGTACCGACTTCACACTCTTTTCACTGTTCTTTTTCACTGAAGAATGATATACTATAGAAACGGTAACGATTCTACGTTGACAGATCGGAGGGATATGATTGAGACGTAATTTTGATGTTTCTTTTTTGATATTGATAGTGATACTGGCGTTGAATTCCTTTAGGCGAGGCGATTTCTCGGATCCCGTAGGCTGGTTCATGGAAATGCTCATCACGCTTCCGGGAATAATCATCGGACTGGCATTCCACGAATTCGCACATGCGAAGGTGGCGTATAAGATGGGAGATCCGACGCCGAAGATGCAGGGAAGAGTGACGATAAATCCGATGGCCCATATAGATCCGGTGGGTCTGGCGGCGCTGCTGTTTGCAGGCTTCGGATGGGGCGTACCGGTACAGATAAATCCGGCTAATTTCAAAAACAGACGAAGAGATGAGCTGATGGTGTCGCTGGCAGGCGTGGTGATGAACCTCATAATCGCCATATTGTTCACCATCGTAGCTAAGATACTTTACGTGGCGGCAGGCCCTGTATTCCTGTCGGGAAATCTCGGCAGCATATTGTGGACCATGATAATGTACATCATACAGATCAATCTGGTGCTGATGATATTCAACCTGATACCGTGTCCTCCTCTTGACGGATTCTCCGTAATATCGGAGATATTCAACATCAAGCATACGGAGTTTTACTGGACCCTTTACAGATACGGCAACTGGATACTGATAGCGCTCATCATATTCGGCGTAACGGGAATGATACTCTCACCATGCGTGACGTTCCTGTTCAGCCTTCTTACAAATCTGATAATTTAAGCAGAGGATAACGGATAATGGACTATTTGGACAAATTAAACAAGGAACAAAGGGAAGCGGCTATGTACATCGAAGGGCCGCTCCTTATTTTGGCGGGAGCGGGGAGCGGCAAGACCAGCACCATGACCCACAGGATA
>JAETSS010000336.1 GCA_021769545.1 Eubacterium sp. | reverse complement strand
ATATATTACAGCAAGATAAAACGCCTGGAGGAGAAGGGGACACTGGGAGACGCCATATCGGGCATATTCAGGGAAAACCTCAAGGTGGGGACCCCTTGGGTCATGAAGATAGTCAACATGGAATTCCTGCTGGGATATGCCCTGGACGAGAAGCTGAGCAATCAGACGTTTTTCCTGGCTGCACACTTTTCCAACCTGATAAAGG
The DNA here is from genome assembly GCA_021769545.1 of Eubacterium sp. The sequence continues at coordinate 1,239 of JAETSS010000336.1, read as the reverse complement.
TCAGCGAAAGGGTCACCGTAAGGCACAGAGCGGGAAGGGGGCTCATCGAGATAGCCAGGTCGCTTCCGATAGAGCAGATCAACGAGATCGTTATAGAATTAACAAAGGGGCTGGAAATAGGAGAGTATCAGTTTTCAAAATATATACCGGAGTATCTGGGCGAGCTGGTGCTGTATCTTTATCCAAGCGAACTGGATGAATTCATAGACAATATAGGAGAGCTGATACAGAACACCAACGACAGGATCGGTTCCGTGGCGCTGGACACGGTAGGCGAAGTCATCAAAAAATATTCGTCATATAAATACAGAGCTCAGGAGAGCCGCGAAAAATATGACGGCAGGAAGAAGAGACTCCTGGGGATGCTCCTTAAGGGGCTTGCCAATTATCACGAGGTGGTGAGCCAGGAGGCTATAATGGTGACGGGTCAGTATATCTTCGGAAGCGCGGAGCTTTCTCAGGAAGAGAAATTCGACGTTTTCAAGCAGATATACAAGAAGATGCTGACGCTGATATCGTCCGTCGGCGAATACGACATGAGCTTTTTCACCAATGCCGCCGCGCTGAACCATATATACAGATTCATATCGGAATACAAATTCAGCTATGGAGATATGGAACTTCCGGAAAACCGCCAGGTGGCCTTTTTCCCGGGGACCTTCGATCCGTTTTCGCTGAGCCATAAGGGTATCGTGCAGGCTATAAGAGACGAAGGCTTCGAAGTATATCTTGCACTGGATGAATTTTCCTGGTCCAAGAAGACCCAACCTAGAATGATAAGGCGTCAGATAATATCCATGTCGGTGGCGGACGAGACAGATGTGTTCCTGTTTTCAGATGATTTTCCGGTGAACATAGCCAATCCGAAGGATCTGGCCAAGCTCAGGGCGCTGTTCCCCGGCAAGGAGCTTTACATGGTAGTGGGGAGCGATGTGATAGCCAACGCCTCCTCGTACCGTGCCGAGGCTGTGGAGGATTCCATACATTCGATGAATCATATAGTTTTCCAGCGGGAGACCATGGAGGGAAGCTGTGAGAACAGCCGTGCCCTCAAAAGGGCATACAAGAACATGAGCGGCAAGATCAGAGAGCTGAAACTGCCTGTATATCTGGAGGATATAAGCTCCACGAGGATAAGGGAGAACATAGACTACGGCAGGGACATATCAAACCTGATAGATCCAGTCGCACAGAATTTCATCTACGATAACAGCCTGTATCTGAGAGAGCCCCAGTACA
>JAETSS010000335.1 GCA_021769545.1 Eubacterium sp. | reverse complement strand
AATGTCAATGCCGCTGTAACCTTCTCGCGCAGATTGCTGATGTAGCCGCCGAAATACAGGGATACTGGCTGTGGTTTACCATTTGCATCCATAACAGGATTGCCATCCTTATCCACAATAAATTTGTTCTCAGTAATCTTCATCGTAGCATCCTTGTCTGCGAACAAACCGCCCTTGTAGTCGCCGTTCTCGTTAAAGTACTTGTATAATCCCATACCAGATACTTCTTCGCCGTCCTTATTATAAAGCTTATTCTCTGATACTGCACCGATCAGATCCTTCTTCTCTATCTCTTCGGCAGCACCTGTAGGATATCCTAATGTAGTATCGCCTACACTCGTCGCCTTCGGATTTGCATTATAAAGCAATCTGTAGCGGTCATCCATCGTGTACTTGCCTTTCTCACCGCTGATCTCTTTCACATACTTTGACAGATCCTCCCCTGCCTTTACATGGATGATATTCTTTGTCGATGTATCGTAAATGTAAGCATCTTTGTCATCTTTGCTCACAAGATTCTTTGTTCCCGGCTGAATCTCAAGTGACTCCGGATCTAATTTTGTATTCCTGAATATCGCATAATCCTGGCTGAGCTTCAACTGTGTGATTGAAGAGCTCGCACCGACCATCGTTCCCATTGTATCGTCATATGTAGTCGGGTCAGCTTTAAATTTGTCCGGATCTCCATCCAGATACTTCGTAAAATCAGATCCCTTTGAGACAACATCCGCTGTCATCGGGCTGTTCACGGTAGAAGCGCTGATGCTTGCCGCATTTACCACATATACATTATCCGTTCCGTTATAATTTACTTTTACCAGGGCACCGGAGCTGTTTACGACCTTGGACATCTTAGTCTGGTCGATCTCATCGCCCTTGATATAATTAAAGGTATGTACCAGATTCTCCGGCTGTGTCTTGTCACCCTTCAAAAGATAAGTCTCATTGAACTTGGTCGTCTCTGCGATTCTGTCCATCTCTGTCACGAGCTGGTCGATCTCGTCCTGGATATACTGGCGGTCTGTGACGGAGTTTGTGCCGTTTGCAGCCTGCACGCAGAGCTCATTCATTCTCTGCAGCATATCCTGCACTTCCGCAAGTGCGCCCTCTGCTGTCTGCACGCAGGAGATACCGTCCTCCGCATTGCGCGAACCCTGTGTCAGACCACGGATCTGCTTTCTCATCTTCTCTGAGATCGCGAGTCCTGCCGCGTCGTCAGCAGCCCTGTTCACGCGATAGCCGCTTGAAAGTTTCTCTGTGGAACGCGCTGACGCATTCGTATTGATGTTCAACATTCTGTTCGCGTTCATAGCTTTAAGATTGTGCTGTACTACCATAATTTCTCCTCCTTTAGCAGCCCAGGACATCCCTTTCACCAAGCAACTTTCCCATATTATTATTTATTATTTTTTTGACCATTCCCCTTGAATCGGTCGTTTTTATTA
>JAETSS010000334.1 GCA_021769545.1 Eubacterium sp. | reverse complement strand
AGGGTTGATCGACCATCGCTTCTTGCTGCTTGGTCATGCCGGATTCCAGCTTGTAGCGAGCGATCAGTTCTTCTTCGGTGGGAAATTCATCCATTCCAAACTGACTCTCTGTACCGGTTAAAAAGTCATGTTCTGCAAAACCATCGCCGTTTGAGCTATATGCAAAGGGAAGGTCCAGCATCTGTGCATAAGCCATCGCCTGCTGCAAACCATGAGAAACGCTGTGGTTATTATCCTTTGCTTCAATAATGGCAATAGGATGATTGGGAGCCAAGTACAGTACATAGTCTGCGCGCTTTGGCTTTTCACGCACGACAAAATTGCCCTTCAGATTGATCTTTCCATCTGTGAGCTTTGTTTCCATGGTGATTTTGCTGATATCCCATTTGGCCGTTACAGCGGGAGTGATGAACTGCAACTTGATATCTTCTTCCGATATCAAGTGTTTCGGAATCATACTCATGATTATCCTCCTTCCTTATTACTTTGTATCAGTGCTAAGTTCCAGCAGCGTTTTTAGCACGGTCATGATCTGCTCGTACTGGATGTCTGCCGCATATGCGAATTGCTTGCGATACTTGTCCCACATGGTTCTGAGTTCGGGGCTTTCCTCAATGTTATGCAGGATTGCGGGTACATCTGTGATCTGCTGCGCGGTACCGCGGTGGGCTGCTGTTGCTTTCAGGGCATCCGCGAACACCGCTCTGTCGAATTTTTGAGTTGTACTCAGTATGTAGGCATCGTAAAAATCTCTGGGACGGGTGTTGAACACGCCACGGCGCAGGATGGTTTCCGCCTTTTCTGCCATGACGGTTTCAATGTTATATGCCCACAGCTCGTAAGACTTTTCGTCATCGAAAATCTCAGCAAAATTATATTGTACCGCATGAGGCGTGATCGCGTCTCCGGTGGACACGTCGATACTGAGTGGGGTGATCATGGTATCAAATCTGGCGTTCAGCATAACACGATAGCCACCGTAAATATCATCTTCGCGAATGGGCGAAATGGTACCGATTTCAAAGGAGACGCCATCACCGAAAGCGATACCGCAAACAGTCTCCAGTGCACTGTGGATGGCTTCCGGTGTGAGAGGCAGGTTTTTAAGCGTGGTATCCATATCCATGGTTGCTCGGTTGTCCAGTCCGACAATAGCTGCTACCAGCATGCCGCCCTTTAACACGAACTTCTCTTTATATTCAGAAGCGGAGAGGCGGACGAGGAGACGCTCGAACATGTAGTTTTGCAAAATGACCTGTGCCGGAATGTTTTTCTGTTTTGCGATGTTTCTGATCTTCGCCTTCAGGCTCATTGCTTTGCTCACAGTAGCACCTCCAGATACTGACGCAGGATGTTGGACACCCGCATCTTTTTAGCGTAAGAGTTCAGCTTGTTAAGGTCCTTCTTGGGATTAGCTGCGTACAGTTTCAATGCGGCCAAGAATGTTTCT
>JAETSS010000333.1 GCA_021769545.1 Eubacterium sp. | reverse complement strand
GGAAAGATTACACCGGAGGAAGCTGTGCTTCGTATTGAAGCTAAGTCTCTGGATCAGCTTTTGCATCCTACCTTTGATCCGGAAGCATTGAAGGCTGGTGAGGTTATTGGAGAGGCTCTTCCGGCATCTCCGGGAGCAGCAGCAGGTAAGGTATACTTTACCGCAGAGGATGCAAAGCATGCCCGCAAGAAAGGCGAGCGTGTCATTATGGTACGTCTGGAGACATCTCCGGAGGATATCGAGGGAATGCATGCGGCAGAGGGTATCCTGACCGTACGTGGCGGTATGACGAGCCATGCGGCAGTAGTAGCACGTGGTATGGGTACGGCCTGCGTATCCGGCTGCGGTGAGATTAAGATTGATGAGGAAGCAAAGTATTTTGATCTGGGCGGTCATCACATTGTAGAGGGAGATTATATTTCTCTGGATGGCTCCACCGGTAAGATTTATCTTGGAGATATTAAGACTGTAGAGGCTTCCGTAAGCGGTAACTTTGGCCGTATTATGGCTTGGGCAGATGAGTTCCGTACTTTAGGCGTGCGTACAAATGCAGATACCCCGGCAGATACAAAGAATGCCATTAAGCTTGGAGCAGAGGGCATTGGCCTTTGCCGTACGGAGCACATGTTCTTTGAGCCGGAGCGTATTCCGAAGATTCGGAAGATGATTCTTTCCGAGACCGAGGAGATGAGAGAGGAAGCTCTTTGGGAGCTGATTCCTTACCAGAAGAGCGATTTCAAGGCTATGTATGAAGCTCTTGAGGGCAAGCCCATGACCGTTCGTTACCTGGATCCGCCTCTTCATGAGTTCGTACCTACCGATCCGGAGGACATTAAGGCTCTGGCAGAGGATATGCATATGACGCCGGAAGAGGTTGAGGCAAGATGTGATGAGCTCCGTGAGTTCAACCCCATGATGGGACATCGTGGCTGCCGTCTGGCCGTTACCTATCCGGAGATTGCAAGAATGCAGACCCGTGCGGTTATGGAAGCTGCGATTGAAGTAAAGGAAGAGAAGGGCTATGATATCGTTCCGGAGATTATGATTCCTCTGATTGGCGATAAGAAAGAGCTGAAGTTCGTAAAGGATATGGTTGTTAAGATCGCAGAGCGTGTGAAGAAAGAGAAGAATTCCGATATTCAGTACCACATCGGAACTATGATCGAGATTCCTCGTGCGGCACTGTTGGCAGGCGAGATTGCTGAGGAGGCTGAGTTCTTCTCCTTCGGTACCAATGACCTGACTCAGATGACATTCGGCTTCTCCCGTGATGACGCCGGCAAGTTCCTGGATTCTTATTACAAGTCCAAGATTTATGAGTCTGACCCATTTGCAAGACTGGACCAGAACGGCGTTGGTAAGCTGGTGAAGATGGCCGTTGAGGAAGGACGAGCTACCAGACCGGATATCAAGCTTGGCATCTGCGGCGAGCACGGCGGAGATCCTTCATC
>JAETSS010000332.1 GCA_021769545.1 Eubacterium sp. | reverse complement strand
GACCGTTGAAGGAAACGATGACAACATACTTCTGATCGCTACATACGACAATCTCGGCAAGGGAGCCTCAGGCGCAGCGATACAGAACATGAATATCATGCTTGGAATAGAAGAAACGAAAGGACTGGTATAGATGACAGTGAATACGGATATGACATATATCGGCGGAGGTGTATGCGCACCTGCAGGCTTCAAAGCGGCCGGAACAGCATGCGGCATAAAGGGAACGGTAGATAAGAAAGACCTTGCCCTCATCGTCAGCGACGTCATGTGCAGCGCTGCGGCGGTATATACGACAAATAAGGTGAAGGGTGCGCCTCTTGCGGTGACCAGAGACAACATCTCGGACGGCAGGGCCATCGCCGCCATATGCAACAGCGGCAATGCCAATACGTGCGCTCCCAACGGAGAAGCGCTGGCAAGGCAGACGTGTGAGCTGACGGCCAAGGCTATCGGAGCAGACAGCAGCGATATAGTGGTGTGCTCCACAGGCGTTATCGGACAGGAGCTTCATATAGGACCCTTTGAGAAGGGCATACCTGTTCTGGTGAAGGAGCTGAGCTATGACGGATCTTCCATGGCTGCGGAAGCCATTATGACTACCGATACCGTTTCCAAGGAAGTAGCCGTAGAATTCGAAATAGCAGGTAAAAAATGCCGCATGGGCGGTATCGCCAAGGGCAGCGGTATGATAAACCCCAATATGGCGACGATGCTTTCATTCATCACGACAGATGTGAGCATATCGCCGGAGATGCTGGACAAGGCACTCAAGGAAGATGTAAAGACAAGCTATAACCAGATCTGTGTGGACGGAGATACGTCTACCAACGATATGGTGACGGTGCTGGCAAACGGCATGGCGGGAAATGATATGATAGACGGAGAAGGAGAAGCCTTTGAAACCTTCAAAGCAGCCCTTTCCAGGATCACTGTATATCTTGCAAAAAAGCTGGCCCGTGACGGCGAAGGCGCTACAAAGCTGATAGAATGCAGAGTCACAGGCGCCGCAGATGATAAACAGGCGCAGATAATAAGCAAATCGGTCATCGCGTCCGATCTGCTGAAAGCGGCAATGTTCGGAGCCGACGCCAACTGGGGCAGAGTTCTGTGCGCCATCGGCTATGCGCCGGGGGATTTCAGCACGGATAACATAGATGTCAAGATGTCATCTGCCAAGGGTCAGGTCCATGTATGCGAAGGCTCCAGACACAAGGAGTACAGCGAAGAGCAGGCATCGGAGATCCTGGCGGAAGAGGAGATAACAATAGACGTGGATATGCATCAGGGAAGCGGCAGCGCCGTTGCGTGGGGCTGCGATCTTACATATGACTACGTACAGATAAACGGAGATTACAGGAGTTAATAATGGTAAATCAGAAATATTTGGAAAAGGCGGAGGTCCTCATAGAGGCGCTTCCCTATATACAGCGTTTCAGCAGGAAGATAATAG
>JAETSS010000331.1 GCA_021769545.1 Eubacterium sp. | reverse complement strand
AAGTCATATATAATATAGTTGCAGACAAAGCACATGTGAATACAGCAATAATGGGGAGTTGACATATACATGAGCAGACATGAACGTTATATCGAGCAGGTGAAACGAAAGAGGAGAAACAGGCGCATAATTTTACTTGTGATCTTCGTCACCGTTCTTTTATCTACAGGGGTCATCGCGGCGATGGCATATATGTCCACTGAGGTTTACGGAGACGAAGAGCAGTTCAGAGAATACGTCGATACATATCTTGAGCAGTCAAAGCCTTTTAAGGTGGACAAGGTCATGAAGACCGATTATCAATACGGAACACCTATATCCTATGCAGTAGATTACGACGTATGTAAGGATCCGGACATCGAAGCTTTCAGAAAAGAGAAGATAGATGCGATAAAAAACGCTTTCAGTCAGACGAAAAGTGCAGAGGAAGCAGAGCGTGCAGAAAAGCAGAAGGACAATAAACGGTACAGGCCTTTAGAACAGGCCCTTATAATACGGACGGCTGTATATGAAGCGCAGAGCGGTGTTACGAGCCTTGTTATATATGAATCGGAAAACAGTGAGAAGGACAAGGCCATGGCGAAAACCGCCTCCAATATATATACATACCAGTTTTCCGAAAAGACAGGCGCACCTCTCATACCGCAGCAGATATTTGCAGAGACGTACAAGAGCGCGATGTCGACGTATTTTACGGAATACTTCGAAAAAAATTACGATAAGGACCAGCTGACGAAAAACTGGCAGGACTATGTATCCGACGATGAAGGGAATTTTAACAAGTATGTGATAACGGAAACAGGCGCGACGTTTTTCTTTGACGAGGGGACTGTACTGAAATCATCGAATGGGATAGTCTGTGCCGGGATATCGTATGTCGAAATGGGCGGCGTCATCAGACCGCAGGTACTGGAGCGATATATAGATCCGGCGAAGCCTATGGTGGCATTGACGTACGACGACGGTCCGGGAGGAGATTCCGAAACCAGGATAATACAGTGTCTCAAGCGAAACGGAGCGGTGGCCACCTTCTTCTATCTTGGAAGCAGGGTGGGTTCACGTCCGGACAACGTGAAAGCTGCCTATGATCTGGGATGTGAAATAGGTAATCATACGTGGAGCCATCCTGTCCTTACGGATCTCACCGACGCACAGGCGAAGAGCCAGTTGGATTCAGCCAATGAAGCCATAAGAAGTGCATGCGGCGCATATCCGACGTTGTTCAGACCAAGCTACGGCGAAACGAATCAGAAAATAAACGACATGTCGGGGATGCCGGTGATAATGTGGTCCGTGGATACCCTTGACTGGAAGCACCGCAACGGTAAAAAGGTCTTCGATTACGTGACAGGACTGCCCGATCTGGACGGCAAGGTGATACTGATGCATTCCATCCACGATACTACTGCGGACGCTACCGAGATGCTGGTACCGTGGCTCAAGGAGCACGGATATCA
>JAETSS010000330.1 GCA_021769545.1 Eubacterium sp. | reverse complement strand
CGCCTTGAAGCTCTTGATTATATCGAAGGTAAGAGCCTCGCTCAATGTCTTGCCGCGATAATTATACGTCATCGTCTTGGCAAGGAGCCTCAGCGTTTCTTCCGACGCCGGTTTATCCATGCGTACCGCCGTGTTGGAAACCTTACCGCTTTCCGATACAAGCATGAGTACCACCGTATGTTCATCCACAGGAAGCAGGTTTATATATTTCAATGTGTCCTGATCCTTCTTCGGGGTCAGTGCAAATGCCGTAAGATTGGTTATCTCGGATAAAATATGTGCTGCTCTCTGGACTATATTCTCAAGCTCGTTAACGTTGCTGTGGAGCTGCGCCGCTATGGCGTCCTTCTCAGCGTTGGTAAGCTCACGCTTTCGCATCATCTCGTTGACATACAGTCTGTATGCCTTCTCGGAAGGTACTCTTCCCGAAGACGTATGCGGGTGAGTCAGATATCCCAGATCTTCCAGATCCGACATCTCGTTTCTGATGGTCGCGGGACTTATTCCAAGATCATAGTTCTTGGACAGCGTCCTTGAGCCTACCGGCTCTGCAGTTCTGATAAAATCAGCTATGATGGCCTGTAATATTTTCAGTTTTCTTTCACTTAAATTCATCTTAGGCCTCCTGTTGTTAGCACTCATTATACTCGAGTGCTAATCACAGTTTAAATTTACCACCGTAAGCCGCTAATGTCAACACTTATTTGCATTTTTTTCAAATTACTTTTGAATTTTTACGGGCACGAATTTTTTTGATCTGAAAAGGTACAGATATGCCTCCTTGACCCTTTTCCCGCATGCGGCTTCAAGGGCCTCCACATATATATTTATCTGCCCGGAATATCTGTCTATGACGGTCCTTTCATTCTCATCTGTGCCTATATAGCTGTTCTTGTAATCTATCAGCACGAGACCATCCTCCTCTTCAAAATAACAGTCTATTATTCCCTGCACTATCACCTCTGCACCGTTTATCATGCGGCTTGATATGAATTCACGCTCCTTATTGAGAACCTCTGCCGATGCGGCCCGTCTTCCTATATCGTCATCAAAAAATCCCATTATATTTCCCGGCCTTATATATCTGCTCTCATCCTCGGATATAAGCTCATCCTCACTGAGCTTTGCTATCACTTCCCGTATATACGTCTCGCCCCTGACTAACGCCTCTCGGAAATCCGCCTTTTCCATAACGAGATGCATCAATGTCCCGATACGCGAAAGCTCCGGTCTTTCCTCCTCTCTGGAAAATACCGGACGCATGAGCTCCACCGCCTCAGGGTCTTCCTGCTTCTGCTCCTTTTCCGCCCTGTTGAGCTCGGTGACGGAATACTTGGATCTTACCGCCGATAAGCCTTCAAAAGGATACTTGAATGAAAGCCGTTCATCTATGGCCCTTATCTTTTCCTCGTCTCTATGGCTCCTGCCGCGCTGGAATATCTCCGCCATGTGCAGCAGC
>JAETSS010000329.1 GCA_021769545.1 Eubacterium sp. | reverse complement strand
TAGGCCTTCACAGCCACGACATTCATCTGCTGAAAGCATCTGTACGAAAATTGCGCGACCACGGCAATACTGTGCTTCTGGTTGAACATCATAAAGAAATGATCCGGATAGCCGACCATATCGTGGATATGGGTCCCGGATCCGGCATGGAAGGAGGACAGATTTTGTTTGAAGGAGATTATCCGGGACTATTGAAAAGTGATACCCAAACCGGACGGATGATTGCAGAGAAGCTTCCCTTAAAAACCAAGGTACGTAAACCCTCGGGCTATTTTACCGTCGCACAGGCTCATGAACATAATCTGAAACATCTCACGGTAAAATTTCCTTTGGGAGTGATGACGGTTATTGTCGGTGTTGCCGGTTCGGGCAAAAGTTCGCTGATGGAATGTTTCCGGGCAACCTATCCCGAAGAAGTCATTTACATCAGTCAAAAAAATATCGGTATCAGTCTTCGCTCTACCCCAGCCACTTACCTGGGGGTTGCCGACGATATCCGCAAGTTATTCGCCAAAGCAAGTGGCATGAACAGCAGCTTATTTACTTTCAATGGCAAAGGCGGATGTCCGGTATGTGGCGGGAAAGGCGTCATTGTTTCCGATATGGCTTTTATGGATGCCATCGAAACTGTCTGTGAAGCCTGCGGAGGTCTGCGATATTCACCGGAAGCCCTGAATTACACCTTTGATGGGCTCAACATTGCCGAGGTCATGGACCTGACGATCCGTAAAGCCTCGAGCCGTTTTGCGGGCACGATCATCAAAGATAAACTCAGCCCCTTGATGGATGTGGGATTAGGTTATCTTCATCTGAATCAGGCTCTCTCGACCCTCTCGGGAGGAGAATTGCAACGCCTGAAATTAGCCTCGTATCTGAATAGCCGCGGCAAAGTGTTCATTCTGGACGAACCGACAGACGGGCTTCATGTACAGGATATCCGCCGGATTATCGAACTTTTCGATTCTATGACCGACAAAGGCAATACTATCTTCCTGATAGAGCACAACCTGGACGTCCTTAAAGCCGCCGATTACGTCATCGAGCTCGGTCCGGGTGGCGGACACATGGGCGGGGAATTACTTTTCAGCGGAACACCCACCGCACTCTTACAGTGCCCGGTATCGGTGACCGCACCTTATCTCCGCCAGGAACTACCGGATTGAGGCTTATTCTTTTTCTTTCCTCAGCATTTCGCGCATCCGCTGTCGGAGATCGAGCTGAGTACTATCGACTTTCGCTTTACGTGAAGGGATAAAGAGGTCTTTGTATTTTGCCTTCGTTATATGAAACTTCATTTTCTCAAGCGAACCCGAAAGATCTACCCCTGCCTTGAAAGGCAAAGGAGATTTCAGAACCGAGATATGGTAATTAAAAGTCATGTCGATGTTGTGCTTTCCCCCCACAGCAGCCTTATACCGGTCGATTTCCACCAGAAAAGGAAAGATTTCTATCGTCCCGTCTTTTAC
>JAETSS010000328.1 GCA_021769545.1 Eubacterium sp. | reverse complement strand
CGCCGCCCATGACTCCCGATTCGATGCTGGCGGAGACCTTGTTTATGAGTCCTTCTTCGTTTAAGACATTTGATACGTTCATTGGAACGCCGATGCCGAGATTGATGAAGGAATCCTCGCTGATCTCAAGGGCCGCGCGTCTGCATATTATCTTTTCTACGCCAAGGGGCATGCTCTTTATTTCTTCAAGCTGTATCTTTTCGTCGCCGCACCATGAGTTTACCGGCTTTGGCAGATCTTCGATGAAATGCTGGCCCGTATTTTCCGGTGAACCCAGTATCACGTAATCCACCAGGGTGGAAGGTACTGTCACCATCTGAGGGTGGAGCTCGCCGCTTTCCACGATCTCATCCACCTGAACCATTACTATGCCGCCGGTATTTCTTGCAGCTGTTGCCATTTCCAGCTGCTCAAGATGCATCGCTTCCTTTTCCAGGGAAATATTTCCCTTGCGGTCGGCCTTGGTTCCTTTGATTATGGCCACATCGATGGAAAAAGCAGGGTAGAACAGGCAGTCGGAGCCGTTAAGCGTTATGAGCTGTACCGGTCTGTCGTCACTTGCTTTTGCCGCATCGTTGATGCAGCCGCCGTCTACTCTGGGGTCTACGAAGGTCTTCATTCCCACCTCGGTGATGACCCCCGGTTTTCTCGATGCGATGGCACGCATCATATGGGAAAGTACGCCCTGCGGTATCATGAAGCACGGGAATGCATTTTCCATGATAAGAGGGTAGACTTTATTGGCAAGACTGAGATTGCTGCACAGGAAGCGTCTCATGAGTCCTTTATGCGCGAAATGATTTATGCCGCGGTCTTTGCCGTCTCCGCCTATGCCTGCCACGTTCACCACGGACAGGGAATGGGGATGGCCTTCGTTTATGAATCTGTTTTCGATCTCACCCAGGATATCGTCAGCGAGGCAGAAGCTGATGAAGGCATCTACCGCAACGGTGGAGTTATCTTTTATTATGTTTGCAGCCTCTTGGGCGTTTATGAATTTTACAGCCATATCGTTACCTTTCGAAGTTTATTTATTTTTGAATCTGATATTTTTTTCTTTTCTTAAAAAGCCGCCCATGCCGATCTTCTGGTCTTCCGTATTGAAAAGTGAGCTGAAGACCATTCGCTCATACAGACAGCCGTTTTTGATGTCGGAATTTCTGGAGTAGCTGATGGCAGCCTTGGCGGCGCGGACAGCAAGCTGACCGTTTTTTTCGATGGTCCTGCAAAGGGCAAGGGCTTCCTCAAGAAGAGTATCGGCGGAAGTCATCCTGTTTATAAGTCCTATACGCAGGGCTTCCTTTGCATCTATAACCTTCGCGGTATATATCATTTCTTTGGCGATGCCTTCTCCGACGATGGCGGGAAGTCTCTGTGTGCCCCCTGAGCCGCATATGACCCCAAGGCTCGTTTCAGGAAGACCCAGCTTTGCATTTTCCGATGCGAGCCTTATATCGCATGCCATGGCCAGT
>JAETSS010000327.1 GCA_021769545.1 Eubacterium sp. | reverse complement strand
TATCTTGTAGAGGACTATAACATCCGTAAATTCCTGAAGAAGAAATTATACAGCGCAGGCGTGTCCAGGATTGAGATTGAGCGCGCTTCCGACAGAGTAAAGGTTATCATCTACACCGCAAAGCCGGGCGTTGTAATCGGCAAGGGCGGTTCTGAGATTGAGAAGGTAAAAGCAGAGCTTGCACAGTATACAGACAAGAAGCTGCTTGTAGACATCAAAGAGATCAAGAGACCGGATCGCGACGCTCAGCTTGTAGCGGAGAATATCGCGCTGCAGCTTGAGAACCGTGTATCCTTCCGCCGCGCCATGAAGTCTACCATGTCCAGAAGCATGAAGGCCGGCGCAAAGGGAATTAAGACTGCGGTTGCAGGCCGTGTAGGCGGAGCCGATATGGCACGTACCGAGTTCTACAGCGAGGGAACCATCCCCCTGCAGACCTTGAGAGCAGATATTGACTATGGATTCGCAGAGGCAGATACCACCTACGGCAAGATTGGCGTAAAGGTATGGATCTACAAGGGCGAAGTACTTCCTGCGAAGGGAAACAAGGAAGGGAGCGATAAATAATGTTAATGCCGAAGAGAGTAAAGCGTCGTAAGCAGTTCCGCGGCTCCATGGCTGGTAAGGCCTTAAGAGGCAATAAGATTACCATGGGCGAGTACGGTCTCGTCGCTACAGAACCCTGTTGGATTAAATCAAATCAGATTGAGGCAGCCCGTATTGCCATGACCCGTTACATGAAGCGTGGCGGTAAGGTCTGGATCAAGATTTTCCCGGATAAGCCGGTAACTGCAAAACCTGCTGAGACCCGTATGGGTTCCGGTAAAGGAACTCTGGAGTACTGGGTAGCAGTTGTAAAACCAGGTCGAGTAATGTTCGAAGTCGCTGGTGTACCTGAAGAAACAGCTAGAGAAGCGCTTCGTCTTGCAATGCACAAGCTGCCCTGCAAGTGTAAGATCGTTTCTAAAGCAGACTTAGAAGGCGGTGATAACAGTGAAAATTAATAAGTATGTAGAAGAGTTAAAAGGAAAATCTGCTGCTGAGTTAAATGAAGAATTAGTAGCTGCGAAAAAGGAACTGTTCAACCTGAGATTCCAGAACGCGACAAATCAGCTGGAGAACACAAGCAGAATCAAAGAGGTTCGCAAGAACATCGCCAGAATCCAGACTGTTATCGCACAGAAGGCGAATGCATAATATTGCGGAAGGAGAATTGTCGTGGAAAGAAATTTGAGAAAAACGCGTACAGGCAAAGTTGTAAGCGATAAGATGGATAAGACCATTGTTGTTGCCGTAGAAAATCACGTAAAACATCCGCTTTACAAGAAGATCGTAAAGAATACTTACAAGCTGAAAGCGCATGACGAGAAGAACGAGTGCCATATCGGCGATACGGTAAGAGTTATGGAGACGAGACCCCTGTCCAAGGACAAGAGATGGAGACTCGTTGAGATTATAGAGAAAGCAAAATAATATAATACC
>JAETSS010000326.1 GCA_021769545.1 Eubacterium sp. | reverse complement strand
TCAAGGGCGAACCGTACCTCGACTTCGAAAGACTCAAGGAGATCCACAAGCTGATCCCGGATACACCGCTGGTTCTTCACGGCGCATCGACTGTACTTCCTGAATTCGTATCAAAGTGCAACGAATACGGTGGAGATATCCCGGGCGCACAGGGTGTCCCTGAGGATATGATCAGGACCGCTACAAAATACGGAGTATGCAAGGTAAATATCGATACGGACCTGAGGCTCGCAATGACTGCTGAGATCAGAAAGCACTTCGTGGAAAACCCTGCTGACTTCGACCCTAGAAAGTATCTCGGACCTGCAAGAGATGCCATCAGAAGGATGGTTCAGCACAAGATCAAAAATGTGCTCAACGCTTCCGGTAAAAGATAATCAAAGATATATAAAGCGATAATAAAAGCCCGATCGCATCGGATCAAATGTCCTGTACGATCGGGCTTTTTATATGCTTTTTATATTACAATTCCTCTATCATATCATGCTTGAGCTTCCACAGATCATACGACAGATCCACATAATACGTCTGCGGATTTTCGAAACGCTTCGTCTCATCCCAGATAAGATCCAGCTGCTGAGCGCAGTACTCCTTTATCTCATCTATGGAAGGACATTCGTATATGCATTTTCCCTTATCGAATATCTGGGTCCTGAGGTTCTTCACATAGAAGTTCTTTATTTTCTTTCTCTTCCATACTGCCTTAGGATCGAATATCTCGTATTCCTCTCCATCAGGTATGCTTTCCCCGTCCAGAACGATTATATCGGCAAGAGCTCTGTCGTTATCCTTGTCAAACAGCCTGTAAACGCTTTTGAAACCAGGATTCGTTATCTTTTCCACGTTTTCGCTCTTCTTGATCTTAGGTATCATCCTTCCGTCCTTTTCAAGAGCCGACAGCTTGTACACGCCTCCGAATACAGGCTCGGAGCTTGCGGTGATAAGTCTTTCGCCTACGCCGAAGGAATCCACGCACGCACCTTCGGAGATTATATCTCTGATAAGATATTCATCCAGGGAATTGGAAACAACTATCGAGCATTCCTGAAGCCCTGCGTCATCCAGCATCTTTCGCGCTTTCCTTGTCAGATACGTTATGTCTCCGCTGTCTATCCTTATACCCATTTTTTCCGGCTTCATCTCCCTGAAGACCTTGATGGCAGCAGGTACTCCCGATTTAAGTACATTATATGTGTCTACCAGCAAAACGCAGTTGGTAGGATATATTTCGGCGTATTTTTTGAAGGCTTCATATTCATCCTCGTACATCTGGACCCAGCTGTGAGCCATGGTACCCATGGCAGTAATACCGTAATCTCTGTCGGATAACGTACATGCCGTTCCAGCACAGCCTCCGATATACGCTGCTCTGGCGCCGTATACGGCTGCCGATATACCATGCGCACGTCTTGTTCCAAATTCCATTACAGGTCTGCCTGCAGCTGCTCTTACGATCCTGCTTGCCTTGGTGGCGATAAGGCT
>JAETSS010000325.1 GCA_021769545.1 Eubacterium sp. | reverse complement strand
GATTTATACGTAATCTTTGCCTCGGCACTCGCCGGGACAAGCTTGGCTTTCAGTGTCGTGGACTTTCCTTTTTTCAAGATCTTGGCAGCCGGAATGTTCGTGATACCGGTTGGCTTTGTCTTCGGCACCGTAACCGTGATCGTGACCTTTTTCTTCCCGCACTTGACCGTGATCTTTGCTTTGCCTGACTTCTTCGCAGTGATAACGCCATTCTTCGATACCGTCGCCACCTTCTTGTTCGAGGAGGAGTAGCTCACTTTGTTCAGCGTCGTGATCGGAGTAATCACAGGAACTACCGAATACTTCGCACCCTTTTCCAGCGTCAGTTTTTTGGTCGGCACGCTGATCTTTGTGGCATTGACTGCGGACTTCTGAACCTTCACGGTAACGTTCTGGGTCAGACCGCTCGCGAGGGTCACGGTAATCGTGGCGCTCTTTCCGCCCGCCTTCTTCTGCGCGGTGATCTTGCCGGATGCGTCTACCTTTACTGCCTTCGGGTTGCTCGAGGTCCAGGATACAACGGAATCGCCCGCACCCAGGTCGGTTATCTTTACCTTCGTCGTGCTCTGTCCGACCTTCAGCGGAATCGACGACACGTTCACCGACATCGTCGGAGCCAGCTTTGCAACCGGAGCAGTCTCCTGTGCGCCGCACGCTGTGCAGGCGCGGACCTGTACGCCATCCGCAAGGACCGTCGGCGCCTGCGCTACACTCCAGCCACCGTAGGTGTGCTGACCTGTCGCATTCAGAATATCCTCATACTCTGACTTGCAGTTTGCGCACACAGCCTTGAAGGAGCCATTTGTGACACAGCCGGCTTCCGTGCGGGTAAGATACCTCGCCGGGACATGCTCGCAAACTACTGTAATCGGAATCTGATAGGAAGAAGTTTCTTCATCCTCATCGCCATGAATTATCAAATAATAAGCCTTTCCAGCAATCAGATTGTACGACGTAATCTCGCTTTCTTCATCATCTCTATACTCACCGCTCATCTGTATCCTGTTTTCATCAAGAAGGACGGCTGAAACAGTGTCAGAAAAGCTTTTCTTCACATCATACCTGGCAGTTTTGGTCGGCAGCAGTTTGTATATTGCTTCTCCATCCGCCTGAAGAGTCCCCGATACAGTTCCTTCATTTATCGTCGGAATATTGCTGAAATCCCGAATGTATAGCTCAAACCAGCCCGTGGCTCTATTGAATCCATCCGACACATGACACTCATAATAACTGTCCCTTGAGATACCAGGTGTCTGGAACGTCGCGCTTGTTGCTCCCGGAATAAGGATAAATTTTGACTCTGCGGAAATCCACTCATACCACTGATAGCGAAGCGCACCTGCTCCCAAATCCGAAGATGCCTCTACAGCCAGCGATACCGATTGTCCCGGATCCACATACCGATACATACAATCATCATCGTCTACTTTAACCTTTAAATTGGAATATACATTCACGTGAAACGATGGCCCGTATAAAAACTCATAATTATTTCTT
>JAETSS010000324.1 GCA_021769545.1 Eubacterium sp. | reverse complement strand
AGAGATCGCTTCCTTGATCCTTTCGGCAACTTCCGCTCTTTTTACAGATACTAATTCTTCATGTTCGGCTACTATTTTTTCATAGCCTTCTTTCGTTAATAAAATTTCCTCGTTCATGTTTTCTGCCATGTTGGTAAATCTCCTTTCGACCAATTGTCGTATCGAATTATTATACTTTAAAACCATGCTCTTGTCAACGTAGACGGCATCCCGAAGCTCAGTCTTGTCCTGCTTCGCGCGGACGCTTTGCGATATTGACAATAAACGCCTGTAATGGTATTGTAAAAGTGCTTATAGTAGTATATACAAGGAGGCGACAATTATGAAAATATCCGGAGCTATTTTTGATCTGGACGGTACTCTTCTCAATTCGACGGAAATGTGGCAGGGCGCTGCCGCCAGATATATAACATCACTGCGAAAGACGCCGGAGCCATATCTCGGCAGTAAGACCAAGGCAATGACACTTCCCGAGCTTTGCAGCTACCTTAAAACGGAATACCGCATAGCCACCACAGAGGAAAAGATCGCCAAGGGTTTCAATGCCAACCTTCGGGACGATTATCTCGCCAGCGTCGACATCAAGGAATACGTGCCTGTCATTCTTGAAAGATTCAAGCAGAAGGGCATCGCAATGTGCGTAACCACATCCACCGATAAGGCCATAGCCGAAGAGATCCTGGCACGTCTCGGAATAAGAGACTATTTCTCACACATCACCACGTGTGAAGAGGCCGGCAGCAGCAAGGAGGGAGCGGAAGTCTTTTTCGCCGCTCACGAAAAGCTGGGTACCCCGAAAGAAGAGACGGTAGTCTTCGAGGACGGAGTTCTTGCCATAAGAGGCGCAAAGGAAGCGGGATTTTATGTCATCGCCGTTGCAGACGACAACGAAAAGGAAAACGAAGCTGAGATAAAACAGCTGGCAGACAGATACATAGATGGGTTCAAGGATCTGCTGTAACTGCAATAATAAAACACGGGACTGTATATCAACAGTAATCCCGTGTTTTTTCTTTATCTTTGTTATTCGTTTTTGTTCCAGAGATCATATATATGATTCCACGACGTTCCCCGAATCGGAAACATATACGAGGGATGCATATGTGATATCCAGCTCTATGATATCTCCTACCTTGATCTCCCGCTGTGCATCCTCAACGTCCAGTATCGTGTGGTCGCTGGAAGCCCCTACCACCGTTATACCGGCTTCTCTCGGTGAAATCTCCTCGATGGAGCCGTAATCGACTCTGCCAAGTGCTATAAGTGCACGTTTTCTTATTCCCCGGTCCTCATATACCGGCTTTTTGCCGAATGCATCATACATTATCTCTCCCACAGGATATGTAGGCTTCTTCTTTACCTCGATGACTTCTGCTCTTATGGTAAAGGCGTCTGTGTACATATCGCTTATATCTATGCCCCACAGCTCCTGAACTTCCTTTGTCATTGCCAGCAATATGCCTTCTCCGATGCGAAGCTGATTTATCCTGCCGGGTAT
>JAETSS010000323.1 GCA_021769545.1 Eubacterium sp. | reverse complement strand
ATTAATTCCTGAGTAATCAGCACTCGCTGTTCACGCCATCGCCGCGTTGGTGTCAGTCAACGATGCCACCGCATCGCCTCCTTCCACCGCCTTGCGCTGACATAAACATCAAGCACCGATTACTTCAAGATTAACGCAACGATGTACTAGTATACTGACACGTTCATAATTTGACTAATGACTTGCCTAAATTTCCACTTGCTGCGTTGTTGTCGGTCAACGATGCCACTGTATCGCCTCCCTCCGCCGCCTTGCAGGCTGAAAATTTATCCTGCGCCAAACATATGGGCAATTAGGGAGCACTGGCTGTTCCGGAAAATACGAAAGCGGGCAGCGGATCACATGACAACTGGAAATCTAGTCAATCAGATAATGAATGCAGTATACCGGCCATGTGTATACTGCATTCATTTTATGTCTCTTACAGCTGTGAAAATACTTCTCCGATAGGCGCCTGTATCAACAGGTCGGCGTGACTGTCCCTGGGGGTGGGCGACTTGTTGATGACTACCAGTTTATCACCCTGAAAGTAGTCGATCAGCCCGGCGGCGGGGTATACGGCGAGAGAGGTGCCGCCGATGATCAGCACCTGAGCCTTCTGAATAAAACGGACAGCGGAATTCAGGGTCTTCTGGTCAAGCCCTTCCTCATATAATACAACGTCAGGCTTTACGGGACCGCCGCATTTCTGACATTTGGGTATGCCTGTGGATTCCCGGATATACGCCATATCATGGAATGCTCCGCAGCGTTCGCAGTAATTACGCAGCACGGAACCATGCAGTTCCAGAACCGTTTTACTCCCGGCCGACTGATGCAGGCCGTCGATATTCTGGGTGATCACTGCGCGGAGCCTGCCTTTCTGTTCCAGCTCGGCGAGCTTTAAATGAGCCGCATTGGGCGCTGCATCCGGAAACAGCATCTTGTTGCGATAGAAGCGGAAGAATTCTTCTCCGTAATGCCGGTAAAAGGTGTGGCTTAAGATGGTTTCGGGAGGATAGTCATACTGTTGGTGATAGAGGCCGTCGACACTTCGGAAGTCAGGGATTCCGCTCTCGGTGGAAACTCCTGCTCCGCCGAAAAAGACAATGTTGTCATACCTGTCGACAATCTGCTTTAGTTCTTGGATAGCGTCCTGTGTATTTTTCATAAGCATCCTTTCCGGGGGTTCCCCTGATTTTTTTTAAGTATATCATAACTTTAGAGGAATTTTCATCAAATTATCATAAATTCTTAAGAAACGAGGAGGGAAGCGCTATTGAGAAGGAGAGACGATTTATGATATAATGAGTGTTAGCGAGAAGAATGTGTTTACACATTCGGCGAGCGGCGAATGACGATCATGAATCGCAGATTCATGATATAACACACAGAAAGGAAAACATCATAATGAAGAAAACATTGATCGTAGTGGATATGCAGAATGATTTTATTGACGGTTCTCTGGGAACAAAAGAGGCGGAAGCCATTGTGGAGAATGTAAGGCAGAAGATCGGGCAG
>JAETSS010000007.1 GCA_021769545.1 Eubacterium sp. | reverse complement strand
AGTCCCTGCAGGACTTTTCTTACTGTATCCGAGTCAGGACCGCCTATCACAGGTGTTCCCGTCCCCGGAGCGGCTGCCGGATCCAGTGCATCGATATCAAAGGTCAGATATACAGGCATGTCTCCCACGATATCCTTTATTCTGGCAGCCAGAGCCTTTGGTCCCATATCGATGGCATCCATGGAATGTATGACATTATAGCCGCACTCCGTCATTTCCGTGCGGATATATACCTGAGCTGAATGAGAAGGAACTATGCAGCCCTCCTCCTGAAGATCGTATGCAAAGTTGGCGTGAGACAAATTCCTGCTGCCGTCTTCATTGACTTCGCTTCTGGTGCTGTCCTGATGGGAGTCGAAGTGTATAAGGGCAAGGGGTCCGAACTTTTCACTTGCTGCGCGTACCGGACCGTAAGGTATCGTATGATCGCCGCCTATAGTCATCAGACTGCAGCCGGCATCGAGGATCCTCTTGGCGTTCTGATAGCTGTCTTCAACCATGAACTCGGTAGCTTTTGCACCTACCCAGTACCCTACATCGCCGTAGTCTACCACCTTTGCAACGTCGCTGAGCTTATACTCCCACGGATATTTGAAGCAGCAGGCGATGAGACTCTGCTCCCTTACGGCTCGCGGCGCGAACCTTGCGCCGGGACGGAATGTAACGCCGCTGTCAAAGGGAACGCCCATAACTACGATATCCGCACCTTCGATGTCTCTGGTAACGATGCTGTGATTCCAGCTCGCTATCCCTGCATAATGTAAATGCTCCTGTACTTCGTATTTCATATACGTATCTCCTTTTTATCGTGTTAAAATGCTAAATATACATAATCTCTGTCTTCCCTGCGCCCCTTTGCAACATAGATGCCGGGATTTTCATCCGAACATATATTGATCACGGACTGCAGTGTATTGGATTCGATCCCTGCTCCGAGATTGCAGTGCAGCAGGATGGGGCGCGTAGCGAGGATCCCCATCGCCTTCTGAGGGTCGAGAGACTCGTGATTTTCCTTCACAAGTTTTTCGGCCAGCTCGTATCGTTCGCATGTCATGAAAATGCTGTTTCCGTCTTTGCCCGGAATAGCCTTCATCCCGTCGAATTGACCGGGAACATCTACCAGATCAGGCGACTGTATTGCGTGGTTGCTGTGTATCACATACTTATCGTCCTTGGCCTTTATCACCTCGATGTGATTGGCACTGGCTTCAAAGCATACCGCGGATTTCGGATCTGTCACGCAGTAGCTTCCTCCCGTGGATATTGGAAGCGCATTGAGGAATTCGGTGCAGTTTTCTATACTGTCCTGCTCGAGGATACCTCTTGTGATGGCGGTAGAAGGAATGCCCTTTCCTTCATTGGCGGCTATGTTTCCGACTACATTGATGGTGACGCCTACACCCTTGCTGTTTACTCCGATACCGCCAAACTGTCCGACGAATCCGTACATGAGAATGGACATGTCATCGTAATTAATTTTGTATAATACTTGAAAGCCTTCATAAGCATCGGTGAAATCCATGTTCTGGAAAAGCATGTTAGGCAGTGATTTTCTGTTGATTACTGATGCTGCTGTACATTTTCCGGAGGCTTCGCCTATTACCGCATTTGGAACTTCTTCGAGATAGTTGAGCATAAAGGATTCCTTAAGCGTTATTCCACTGCCCTCGGCGATACCGCGCATTTCATCGTAAAGTCCGGGCATGAATTCCTTAAGATCATCGATATACTGGCTTTGCAGCATTTCTTCCAGGATCTCGTCCAGGCGTTCCTGTCCTACGGCTTCTCCGTAAATGCTGCGCATAACTTTTACATTGTCCTTTATAAGAACGGAGAATATTTCTCCGTTTTGCCTTCCGATTTCGAAATATCCTTTTGTTCCGTCGATCTCGGCAAAATATATGCCGTTGTCCAAAATTTTATATCCTGCCATTTTTTCCTCCTATCTGTCCTGCAGTCTGTTTTCTTCCAGACCCTTAAGCCTCTTGAGCTCCTTTGCGATCATGGCGATGGCAATGGCTCCGGCGATGGCTTCCGACACAGGGAAGGACAGCCAAACACCGTCTACTCCCATGATGGCAGACATGATGAATGCAAGAGGTACTGCGAATATAAAGCTTCTTCCTATGCTGTTTATGACAGCCTTTACATTACTGTCGATGGACTGGAAGTAGCCTGCTATTACTACCGTGATGCCGCCTACAGGATACAGGAACATGAACAGCAGTATAGCGTGTTTGCTTGCTTCTACGAGAGCAAGATCTCCGGCTGCAAAATATCCCAGCACCTGATCTGAGAATATCGCAAGGAGGATAAGCAGTATCGCCATAGTGGCAAAGATCGACTTCATTCCCAGAAGTACGATCTGGCGTACTCTGGAGTAGATCCTGGCACCATAGTTGAAACTTGAGATAGGCTGTACGCTGGCAACGAAGCCGTTGGAAATATTGGTGAGTATGTAGAGAACATATCCGTTGATGAGTCCGAATACAGCTACATCCATGCTGTTGCCGTATTTCGCCAGCAGCATATTGATGACGAATGCGAATACGGTGAGGGTGATCTGCACGATGAAGGATGCGGCTCCCAGCTTGTTTATTCGCCCGATGAGCTTGAAGTCCAGCTTCATATCACTTAGCTTGATCTTGAATTTTGTCTTCTTCGAAAAGAGGAAGTATACGATCAAAAGGAATGGAGTGGCCACGCATATTACATATCCTGCGGCAGATCCTACGATACCTGCTCTCAATTTGATGAGGATGAGCCATTCCACGAAAATACATACGGGCACAGGCGCAACGTATACGATAGTCCCGTAAAACGGTTTCTCATCGACTCTTACGAAATAGAACAATACTCCGCCAAGTACCATCAGAGGGAAGAACGGCATGAAACAGTTCATGTATTCTACCGCACCTGCCAGCACCTCGGGGTCCTTTGCCCCTACAAATGTAAGGATAGGCTTCAGGTTAAGCATGACGATCAATGTGATGATGACACTTAAAAAGGTCCCATACCAAAAGCTCTGGCCAAAGGTCTTCCTTGCGGCCTCTTCATTGCCCTCACCCAGATAGATGGCAGCGATAGAGGAACCGCCTACTGCGATCAGGAGCTGTACCGCCAGCAATAACGTCCAGAACGGCGATACGATGCCGATAGCTGCGAATCCCATCGCTCCGGTACCGTTGCCTACGAAGATACCGTCTGCTACAACGGTCAGCATCTGCGATATGTATCCAGCCAAACAGGCGATAAGATACGAGGTAAATAATTTACCCATTTTTTCACTGCCCAGCTTTCGCTCTTCGGCAGTCAATACTTGATTATTTTCCATAAATCCTTCTTTCCCGGCATAAGACCGAATCATGAATAAATTGTTATAATACAGTCTTAATTTAAGCAAGACCTATGCCATATTGTAAATCGCCTTTTTTCAATCTTTTTCGATGTCCGGTCGGAGAGAAAAACTATTCATTCGTGAATAGAAATCGTCTAAACACAGTGATTGCAATGAATAAATCGGATTATTATATTTGAAAAATCTATTCACGGATGAATAAAAAGGGCGCTGCTTGTTATTGATGCCTGCGCCCCGGAAGCTGTTATTTGTTTTTTACATATTTATTTATCTTTCTGTAAGCGGTAGGCTGACTGATGTTGAGTGCTTTGCTTACCTCCATGCTGCTGCCCAATTTATCGTATGTGCTTCTGATGATCTGACCTTCGTATTCCGTCAATGCCTGATTCAGATCGATGCCGTCGGATAATTCGGCGTGAGGGTGCGCGTTCCCATATCGCTTCATTTCGTTCAAAGCCAGCTCTTCCCTTTTTATCACGCTGCCTGTGCTGGTGACAGCGGCGCGCTCAATTACATTAGCCAGCTCTCTGACATTTCCCGGCCACGGATAATCCATCAATACTTCTATGGCCTGAGGATCTAAAGATCTCTTGATATCATACTTGTGGCTGATATTATCTAGAAAATAATAACAAAGCGGCAGTATGTCCTCTTTCCTCTCGGCGAGAGGAGGGATCTTTATATTGACGACATTGATGCGGTAAAACAGATCCTTACGGAAACGTCCCTCCTTGGCATATGCTTCAAGATCGCTGTTGGAAGCGGCGATCAGTCTGAAATCCACCGGGATCTCTTTTACACCGCCGACTCTGGTTATCACCTTATCCTGAATGGCTTTGAGCAGCTTTGCCTGGAGACGCATGGGGATCTCGGATATTTCATCCAGCAGCAGGGTGCCTTCGTTGGCCAGTTCTATGAGACCGATCTTTCCATTGCTGCCTGCACCTGTAAATGATCCCTTCTCATAGCCGAACAATTCGGATTCCAGAAGATTTTCGGGTATGGCCGCGCAGTTGATATCTATAAAGGAACCGTTTTTGCGCCGACTGTTTTTATGGATTATCTTGGCAAACATTGTCTTGCCTACGCCTGATGGGCCAAGCAGGAGGATGTTGGAGTCAAAATCAGCGACACGATTGATGAGCTGCATGATCTTTTCAAGCTGGGGCGAAGCGCCTATGACGCCGTTGGCAACCAGAGAATCCTTTCTCAATTCTTTAAGCTCTGCCTTGTATTTTTCGATTTCGTCCGCAAGCTTTGAATATTGTTTTTGCAGCTCCAGCATCTCGGTGATATCTCTGGAAAAGGACACGATAAATTTGAGCTCGTCTTCATTGTCAAAGATAGGCGTGGCAGTTACTACTATGTCGCGGTTGCTGCTGGTCTTTTGGCGCATGGTGACCTTTTGCCTCGTCTTGATTACCTGAGCGACGACGGAAGGCTTGAAATAACCTTCACGTTCCAGTTCATATACGGACTTTCCGATGGCGTTTTTCTTACTGATGCCGTATACCTCTTCAAAATCCGGGCTCACTCTGATGACCTCGCCCTTTCCATCCGCTATCAGAAGATCGTCATGGATCGCATCCATGATACGGTCGAAATTTTGGGCAAGCTCCTGGTGTATTTTATTGTTTTTTTTGATTGTATCCAATTTCTTATGTCTCCGTAAATGTTATTGTACCCATTATATCACATGTGTACCGTATGCTGAATCTCATTATGCATATATCAGACATCTGATCATCACGACAAATGAACGCTTATCAATACTCCTCAAGATACCGCCCGATCACCTCGATTAGTGCATCGTCGTTAGACGATATCCGCACTGTGTCGGCGCTGTTATACAGGTCGCTTAGTATGGCATTGCGGTAATCCGTCGGCGTTTGATCGTACCATTTCCTGAACTGGACAGCAAGATGCCTGCGGTTTGAAAAGCCGACCTCCGATGCTATCTGATCGACGGTCTTTTTTGGCGTGATAATGCTGGGGCAGGATCTGGGTCTGCTGCAGTGCATCGGCGGAGTTATCGTGATAGTTTCCGGCTGCGCTGTGATAAAGGAAAAGAGCCGTCTGGAAGAGCAGGAAGCTGTTGCCTGTGAGGTCCGGCGCTGATCGTTTGCAATCGAGAGCGTGTGATGGCGTGTTCCACGCACAGCCGTGAAAAGTGCACTGCGCGGGACCTTTGCGTTTCATGTAAAGCCGTGCAACAGCCCAGTAGGCGGCACAATAACGGAGTGGTGATAGGTGTTGATATAGGAAGTAAATGAGTATTTCTCCATTGTAGAAGGAAAAATAACGCTACAGTGGAGAAATCTTTAGTCTGTCTTGGAACGTTTGTAGCGATTTCTCCATTGCAAATCTAAAAATGGCAAAATAGTGGAGAAAAACTGATTGCGGTTTCAGCGACAAGTGGTGAAATGAAGGGCTTATCGGTGAAACCCTTGGCTATATCAGATATTTCAAGATGAATTTCTCCATCATGAAAGGGAAAAAGGTATTACAGTGGAGAAATCTTCGGTATGTCATAGAACGTTCATAGTGATTTCTCCATCGTAAATGTAATAACGCCAATATAATGGAGAAAGGCCGCCAACAGTTTCAGCGGTAAGTGGTGAAATGAAGGGTCTACCGATGAAACCCTTGGCTGCATCAGATATTTCAATACGAATTTCTCCATCATGAAAGTAAAAAATGCATTATAGTGGAGAAATTTTCAGTATGCCTTAGAACGTTCATAGTGATTTCTCCATTGTAAAGCTAAAAACACCAATATAATGGAGAAACGCTCCCCCACCCACCGCCCACCGTCGACACCCTCCCAAAATATCCGGTGAACAGCGGTGCAAACCTTGGATTCATATAGTATAATAAACCCAAACCCAAATTTTACAGACGATACGAGGTAATACGATAA
Source organism: Eubacterium sp. (assembly GCA_021769545.1). Next base: position 8,361 of record JAETSS010000007.1, on the reverse strand, counting down.
TGAAAAGCAGAAACAGAAAAGGCGTGCTTTCCGTTTTCGGCTGCTGTATGGCGGCATTCTGGGCGGGATTTCTGGCGTTCGGATATCCCGGGATAATGGGAAAGCACTGGCAGGAAATATATCATGTGGGGGCAGCGCAGACAGGCGCTGTTGTTACGTTTATGCTGTTTGCGCTGGCGTGCGGCATGTTTTTCAGCGGCAGAATGCATATGAAGCTGGGTATGAGAAAATGCATCCTGATTGGGACGTTGTTTAATATCGCAGCGATGATAGTCCTTATGAATGCAAAAAGCATAGGTGGGGTCTATGCCTGGGGATTCATTACGAATCTGGGCTGCAGCTTTACATACGGTCCCGCGCTGACTACGGCTCAGCAGTGGTTCCCTCACAGAACGGGCGTGGTCAGCGGTGTCGTGAATTTTGTGTTCGGCATGGCTGCGGCGGCTATGTCTCCGGTGTTCAAGACGGTGATGGGTACTGCGGGCTACGGTAAAATGAATGTGATATTATTGGTCTGCATCGTCGCGACCAATCTGATAGCGATGATCTTTGCGGAATCGGTGGAAAAGACGAAGCTGACCGATGAGGAAAAGGCCGCTCATAGAGAGTTGCTGGCTCGGGTACAGCCCGGGGAAAAGGGCAAGAGCAGCGCAGATCTTACGGTGAAGCAGACTCTTAAGACAAAGGAATTCTGGATACTCTGGATTGTATGGATATTTATGGGGGCTGCAGGTATCTCCATGGTATCTCTGTCTGAAAGCTACGCTCTGTACATAGGTCTGTCGGGTATCGTGGTATTGTCAGCTTTCAATCTCGTAAACGGCGGAAGCCGGATAGTAGCGGGGATCATGTGTGATGCTATCGGTGGAGAGCGTACCGCTGTGATAGCTTACGTCCTCACGGCTGCGGGATATGCTATGCTGCCCTTTATGCATTCTGTAGCGGGAGCGTCAGTATCAGCCGCATGCATAGGATTCGGCATGGGTACGCTGTTCACGGTGACGGGTCCTGTCGCAGCAAAACGCTTTGGACTCAAATATTTCGGAATGATATACGGACTGATCTTTACGGCCTACGGATTTATCGGCGGTATACTTGGACCGGCGCTGTCGGGCGTTGTCCTCGATAAGACAGGAGGAAACTACGGTATAGTTTTCGGATATCTTGCGATATTCGCCCTTATCGGCGCAGGACTTATGTTTGTGCTGGCAAGGACAGGAGGAAGGTGCAGAGGCCGCTAGGTTGTATCGCCCCGCCCATCCACCGCAACACAAAAACGCGAGTACGCCCTGCCCGGAATTTCAACAAAGTCTGCCACCGAAAAGGAATCCTCGAAGCACACTTTTTTTATTATACTTTTACATGCCTAACGTGATATAATAGAAAAAATACAATACGACAGCTAATGTGCCAAAAAGCCCGCACTTTGCATAACGTTGCATATGATACGGCGCGGGCAGCAGGCGGCGGCTAAGATCAGGTGAAACCCACAGGCTCATCTGAAGGAGGTAACACTAATGGAAAACAAGAAGATAATAACCATAAGCAGAGAGTTCGGAAGTGGCGGAAGACTCATAGGAAAGCGTCTCGCAGAGAAGCTGGATGTTCCGTACTACGATAAGGAGCTGCTGGAAAGGATAGCGGAGGAATCCGGATTCTGCAAAGAAATGATAGAAGACGCCGAGAAGAAAGCAAAGAACAGCTTTCTGTATTCACTGGCATCAGCCATGGGAACGGGAGAATCAGGCCCCGAAAGCCTTTCACTAAACGAAAGATTTTTCCTGGCGCAGTTTGATACCATCAGGAAGATCGCCGATGAAGGATCCTGCGTTATAGTAGGACGATGCGCGGACTACATCCTGAGAGGCATGCCGGAAGCGACCAACGTATTCATCTATGCCGAGGAAGCCGACAAGATCAACAGAGCCGTTCAGGAATACGGCGTACCGGCGGATTCCGTAAAGAAAATGATGAAGGATACCGACAAGGCGAGAGCCAACTACTATAACTATCACACCGGACAGAAGTGGGGTACACCTGTGAACTACCACCTTTCCATAGACAGCGGATATATAGAGATAGAGGACATAGTCGATCTCATAATAAAATACACAGATATGAAATTATACAGATAACAAACCCGGGAGGCTAAGATATGAAAAGAGTCAGAGCAATGTATTTCAGCGGTACAGGCACTACCGCAAAGGTCACATCGGCAGTGGCATACAACATGTGGGAGCATATGAAGGATGCGGCCGGAACGTCCCAATACGAGAAAGCGCCCAACATCGATTTTACGCCTAAGGCGGCGCGTCATGAGAAGTACGCCTTTGATGCGGATGATATAGTGATATTCGGTACGCCTGTTATCGCAGGCCGCGTGCCAAACGTGCTGCTTAAGTTCCTCGACACCCTTGAAGGCGGCGGAGCAATGGCGGTGCCGGTAGTCCTTTACGGCAACAGGAATTTTGACGACGCCCTGATAGAGCTGAGGAACATCTTAGAGGAAAAGGGCTTCCATACGGTGGCGGCAGCGGCCTTCATCGGCGAGCATTCCTTTTCGAAAACGCTGGCAGCGGGAAGACCGGATAATGAGGATATGAAGATCGCGGGAGATTTTGCAAAGGATGCAGCTGGCAAGATCCTGGGGCTTATGGAGGCTGCAGAGGGGGATGATGCAAAGCTTGCAGCGGCTCTAAAGGCCGCGGGGCCTGTCCATGTGGAAGGGGAGGACCCTATAAGACCGTATTACAAGCCGCGTGACAGGAACGGCAACCATATAAATATATTGAAGGTAAAGCCGAAGCTGAACGAAACGAAATGCGACAAATGCGGCATTTGCGCAGACGTCTGTCCTATGGGCTCCATCAGCAAGGATGCGCCGGGAATCGTAGACGGCATATGCATCAAGTGCTGCGGCTGCGTGAAAAAATGTCCGCAGGAAGCGCTCTACTTCGATGATGCGGGATATCTGTATCACAAGGAAGAACTGGAATTCCTGTATGCCGATAGAAAAGAGCCGGAGCTGTTTCTGTAGCGGGCAGGCGCGGAAACTCCTGAAAACGCAAATAAGCGCCGTCATCATTGACGGCTGCTTCAAATAATGATATTCTAACACATATTTGCCATGTCTCATTCGACATGGAGATGAAAGGAATGATGAAACAAAATGACAGAAAAAAAAGGTACGTATTACATTACGACACCCATCTATTACCCAAGCTCGAACCTCCATATCGGTCACACATACTGTACCGTTATGGCAGACGCCATGGCAAGGTTCAAGCGACTTTCGGGCTATGATGTGAGATTCCTCACCGGTACCGACGAGCACGGACAGAAGATCCAGACCATAGCACAGGAAAAGGGCATGAGTCCGCAGGAATACGTGGACGGCGTAGTTGCAGGCATCAAGGATCTGTGGAAGACCATGGAGATATCCTACGATGACTTCATCAGAACTACGGAGCCGAGACATATCAAGAGAGTACAGGCTCTTTTCATGAAGATGTATGAAAAGGGCGATATCTATAAGGGCGAGTACGAGGGACTTTACTGTACGCCGTGCGAATCCTTCTGGACAGAGAGCCAGCTTGTGGACGGCAAATGTCCTGACTGCGGAAGACCGGTACAGAAGGCAAAGGAAGAAGCGTACTTCTTCAAGCTTTCCAAGTATCAGGACAAGCTGCTGGAGCTTTTCGAAAAGAATCCTGAATTCCTGCAGCCTGAAAGCAGAAGAAACGAAATGATCGCCTTTGTAAAGCAGGGACTCGAAGACTTATGCATTTCCAGATCGACCTTCGACTGGGGCATCCCTGTTCCTATCAACGACAAGCACGTCATGTACGTGTGGCTGGATGCGCTTTCCAACTATATCACAGCGCTGGGCTGGCCTGACGAACCAGAGCTTTACGAAAAATACTGGCCGGTCAACGTTCACCTTGTAGGCAAGGAAATCGTCAGATTCCATACGGTGATCTGGCCTGCAATGCTCATGAGCGCAGAACTGCCGCTTCCTAAGCAGGTGCTGGGACACGGCTGGCTGCTTCTCGAAGGCGGCAAGATGTCCAAGTCCAAGGGCAACGTGGTAGACCCTGTCAAGCTCATCGAAAGATACGGCATCGATGCACTCAAATACTTCCTGCTGAGAGAATACACCTTCGGTCAGGACGGCGTATTCACCAACGAGGTTATGCTCAAGAGGATGAACTACGACCTGGCCAACGATCTGGGAAATCTCGTGTCGAGAACGGTTTCCATGATCGAGAAGTACAACGGCGGTTATGTGCCTGAGCTTACAGATGCAAAGGAGCCGGTGGACGAGGAGCTCAAGGCTGTTGCACTGGGTGCGGCAGGAAAGGTAGAGCAGAACATGGACAAGTTCGCCTTCAATATGGCTCTGGAAGAGATCTGGGTCGTAGTAAGGCGTGCCAATAAATACATCGACGAGACCATGCCGTGGGTACTGGCAAAGGACGAAGCCAACAAACCGAGACTGGACAACGTGCTCCACAATCTGGCCGAGACCATCAGGATCATATCGGTACTGATACATCCGTTCATGCACACTACCTCAGATGCCATCAGAAAGCAGCTGGGACTGTGGTACGCAGACGTGGCATGGGAGGATGCATTCCAGTTCGAAATGATGCAGGGCGAGCAGGTGAAGAAGGGCGCGCCTATATTCCCGAGACTTGACATCGAAAAGGAACTTGAGGAGCTTGAAGCCATGAAGGGCGGCGGCGAAGACGAGAACATCCCTCTCGAGCTCAAGGACGAGATCGAATACGACGACTTCGACAAGATGGATTTCAGAGTGGGAACGATACTTTCCGCAGAAAAGCATCCTAAGGCAGACAAGCTGCTTGTTTTCCAGGTGAAGATGGGCACAGAAAAGCGCCAGATCATATCAGGCGTGGCGAATTACTTCAAGCCGGAGGAATGCGTCGGCAAGAAGGTAGTAGTTGTTGCCAACCTGAAACCGAGAAAGCTGCGCGGCCTTGAATCCAAGGGCATGATCCTGTTTGCCGACAATATCGTTGACGGTAAGGAACGCGTGGAATTCGTTTCGACGATAGCAGATGACGGAAATCCGGTAACGTAGGAAGGATCGTCATTGTGCAGGGGATAACCCCCTCGAAATATCTGTAACAGATGTTATTTAATGAACATAAAGACTCTATGCTGATCGATATTTTTTCGGATCGCATGGAGTTTTTTTGTGCGCTCATTCGACGGCATATTCGCGAAAAATAGGGGGATATTTGCGGAAATATTTTGATGTAATTGTAAAAAGTTTAGTAAATGTAAAAAGAAAATTTAGATAGGGGGTTTTCGTCCGTTGACATTTTAGAGGGGGAGTAGTAGCATAACCAAAGGGGGTGGAAACTATATCCCCCTTAGATACAAAAAATGCTTTTAAAGATATGAAAATATTGAGATATGACCATGTGCCTGATGCCGGATAAAGGATGAAAATAATGGAGGGATGTTGGCGTGATATGGAAAAGTTTTAAAAGATGGTTATGCTGCTTTTTCGCGATACTGCTGGTAGTGTGCACGCTGCCTGTGGAGGTAATGGCGACGGATGTAAAGGGTGAGGCTCCGGGTGTGCTTAAATGGCAGGAGGCTCCTGAGTCGGTGGCAGTACAGCCGGGAGCACCCATCGATGGAGACCTTACATATAGACTGGAAATATCGCAGGCTGCCCTTGAGGCTGCAGAGGCAGATCAAGGCGGCAGCGTTTTGTTTTCTCTCGGATTTCCCGAGGGGATCGGGCTTCCTGTAAAGGGACAGGAAAAGGTCAAAGTTTCGGAAAACGGCAGGGCTGTCATATATGAAGACGAGAGCGGTAAGCATGTTCTGGCAGAGCTCGATGCGGGCGAAGGCTGGAATGTCAGCGTCACTTCCATGGACCGGGAGTCTAAGAACAGCAGCTCCGAAGCCCATGACAGCGATCTAGAGGTAAAGGCGACCGGTGAAAAGGGACAGGACCTTGCTTTTAAAGCCCTCCTGAAAAGGGATGTCAGGGAGGAAAGCAGCGCAGCTGCTTCGCAGGAAACTTCCGAAGGATCAAAGGGCGCAACTGGCAGGAACGGTTACGATCCGGCTCCAACTGCGATCCTTACGGTAACGATACCTGCGGGCATTTTGAATGCGGAAAAGGACTTCAAGCAAGGGGAGATAGCCATGACGGCAGCGGCAGGAGACCTTGAAGCGGAAGCGATAACGAAGGCAACCGCTGCGGAAAAGAAAAAAGCCGCACCAAAAGCCAGGGCGGCGGCAGGAGATGCTGATTTGCCGGAGGAGCCTCTTGGTAAAATAACGAAGAGCGCAGGTTTTACGAGAAACATCTTCTGGGCTGATAACAACGATGAAGCCGGAAAGCGCATGACAAAAGAGGATATTGCAAAGGAAGTCGACAGCAGCATCACCTTTTCCATAGGAGGAAAGACGTACCCGCTCAACGATAATACGATGAAGTATATCGGTATGACGAAATTACCGTCGGCGCAGATGAGTGAAAAGGGAGTAAATGCGTATACTCTGACATATCCCGATAATTCCTTCCCGACTCTGCTTGAGGACGAGGACGGGAAAAAATATGAGGTGAAATGGAATTTTCCACAGCCCGAATGCAGCGGATATGATCCCGTGGAAGTCAATGCGGGCAATATAAAGAACTATCCGAGCCTTGAGGCGCAGGGGGAAGATGCCTACGGCTGGTACTATGTCCTTAAGAGCTCAATCAGCTTTGACGTAGTGCTTCATACCGGGGCGTCATACAACGATGATGACGAAGGAAAATCGAATTTAAACAATGCAGAGCTGCAGGACGCTGTGCTGAAAAATTTCAACTTTGTGATCCAAAGGCCGTATCATGATCCTATGAATATGACACTGGAGCAGCTTAAAGATATGGGAGTGCTCGAGTTCAATGTACATACGGGAGATGATACAGCGGAGGATGCTCCGGATGAAGCGGAGAAAACCGCTACCATAACAATAACCAATGGATGGAAATACAATGTCAACGGCCAGCGCATGGAATATAAGGTAGTGCAGAAGGTAGACAAGGATGCCGGAAGCACTGACGAGGAAGGCAGGATAGATGCGCCGGCTATTGATACGGAAGGTGCACCTGAAGGTGAAGGAAAAGATTATCTTAAGATCACCTATGACAACAGCGGCACTACATATGCATCGGAAACAGATGCTGCCTATGAGGGCGGCAGGTTTATACTGACTCTCAGCGGAGAAGCTGTGTACACGGGAACGAAAGTCTGGCAGGATCAGGGCGTGAAAGATGTAAAGCGCCCAGGGGCGACCCTGGAGCTTTGGCGTTATCGTAACGGTCAGGATTTTGAAAGCGCTACGCCTGTGCGTAACAGCAGGGATGAGATAGTAAAAGTCGTACTGGATCCGGAAAGTAAAGAGAGTACGGTAGACATCAGATTTGCCGCCGATGATACACGTCCATTTTTGGATTCACTTACGAAGTACGATGCCGAGAGATTCCGCTAAGTATATGTGGTATAAGAGTAACTGTCCGGTGAAAATGCGGATAAATATCAGCAAGTTTTCGGAGAGATAACGGAAGATCCGCCGGGCAGCGGTAAGTTCATTATCAAAGACACCCTTCCTGAGTGGTTACCTCAAATTGAAGGTACAACTACAAAGCGCGGTGAAAACAACAACTACCTGTACAATGGCGGTACCCTTTCCAACTGTCTGGATGTAAATACCGATGTCAGGGCCACCAAGACGTGGAAGGCGTCGTCATTCCAGGCTGAGTTTGACAATGTCGTCGTGAAGATGACGCTGCAGTCGCGTCCGAAGACGGAACATGACGATGGTATATGGTCAGCCGCCACGGACGAGGACGGCAACGAGATAAGCAGGATCAAATACGGCTTCGGCGAAGAGGAACTGGCAGCGTGGGATATAGATGCCACTGTGCCGAAATACGGTCTGCTGGGCCGTCAGATGGAATACAAATGGGTGGAGACTGCCGTATATCAGGCCCCGAAAGAAAAAGATTCGGAATATACGGAGGAAACGCTGAAACAGTGGTATGAAGAAGCAGCCCGGGGGAAGAAGCTGAACAATCTGCTGGATGTCAAAACGGGAGAGTTTGAATTACAGCAGAATAACAGGACGGTGAAATATAAGTCCACCACCATACCTCCGGCCGAAGGCGAAGACAGCAACAAACAGACCATCGTCAATGAGATAACGGATACCGTGGATTATTCCATGGAGAAAAAGTGGGGAGTCGGCGTTGATAAGAAGGATGTATCCTTCTCGATTTTCCGTGTCAACAGCGGCGGTACGCTGGCACATGATACCATGGCCTATCTG
>JAETSS010000322.1 GCA_021769545.1 Eubacterium sp. | reverse complement strand
GAAAGCAGCTTTCGAAGCGATAGACTACGATTCGGAGCTTGAGATATACGGCTTCGACATCGACAGAAAAGCGGTGGATGCCGCCCGGCAAAATGCAGAGGAAGCGGGAGTGGATGACAGCATAACCTTCAAGAAGGTGGACGCTGCAAAATTGAAGTCCGTAGGCGCAAATGGCATCGTGATAACCAATCCTCCATACGGGGAGAGGATCGGCGAGGAAAAGCAGATCGAAGCCATATACAGAGGATTCGGTAGATTTTTCAATGAAAACCCCGACTGGTCGTTGTTCATGATAACGACGGATAAGGAAGCGGAGGAAAAGGTGATGGGACGCAAGGCCGACAGACGCAGGAAGCTTTACAACGGAAGGCTGGAAACCTGTTACTATCAGTTCCACGGGCAGAAGGTGTTCCATGCGTAAGAACGCGGCAGACTTTGTTGGAATTTCCACATTATAAAAACCGTGATATGGGGAATAATGTGATAATGTAACGATGAACAAAAATAAGAATAATTTATTAAAGATAAAGGAGAAGGAAAAATGGCAGTTAATTTAAAAGGAAGAAGCTTTCTGACGCTGATGGATTTCACCCCTGAGGAGATCAGGTACATGCTTGATCTGGCACGTGACCTTAAAGCGAAGAAGAGAGCAGGTATAAGAAATGAAGTCCTCAAGGGCAAGAACATCGTTCTGTTGTTTGAAAAGACTTCGACGAGAACGAGATGCTCCTTTGAGGTGGCGTGCCACGACGAAGGCGCTCACGTTACTTTCCTCGATTCAAAAAGCTCACAGATGGGAAAGAAGGAGAGCCTTGAAGACTCGGCAAAGGTGCTGGGACGATTCTTTGACGGTATAGAGTACAGAGGCTACGATCAGTCGGTAGTGGAGGATCTGGCTAAGTATGCAGGCGTTCCCGTATGGAACGGACTTACCGATGTGGATCATCCTACCCAGATACTGGCGGACATGCTTACCATCGAAGAGCATGTCGCTAAGCCTTTGAACAAGGTAAAGGTGGTATTCTGCGGAGACGTAAGAAACAACATGAGCTATGCGTGGATGTACGGCTGTGCCAAGATGGGTATGCATTTCGTGGCATACGGACCTGATGAGCTGGCGGCACAGATGGATAAGGATATCATCGCAGAAGTAAATAAGGTGGCGGCACAGACCGGCGCTGTCATAGAGGTATCATCGGACCCTGACTGTGTCAAGGGAGCTGACGTGATCTACACGGATATCTGGGCTTCCATGGGAGAAGAAGCCGAGATCCCTGAGAGAGTCAAGCTGCTGACGCCGTATAAGGTAACGATGGAGATGCTGGAAAGAACGGGAAATCCAGATGTCATCTTCCTTCACTGTCTGCCGTCATTCCACGATTTTGAGACGACTATGGCCAAGGAGCAGCAGGAACTTGGCTATGATATAAGGGAAGTGACGGATGAAGTTTTCCGAAGCAGACATTCCAAGGTCTTTGATGAAGCGGAGAACAGGATGCATACGATA
>JAETSS010000321.1 GCA_021769545.1 Eubacterium sp. | reverse complement strand
GGCGTCCATTTCCGCGCCGTTTATCCTCAAGTTCTGCACCTTCATCATATTGAAGTATGTGAGTCCCACCGTCAGTACGCTGAATATCATAAAGGATGCCAACATCACGGCGATAAGCATGATGACGCTTTTGCGCCTGCCGTTTTTCAGCGATCTTAATGCCAGCCTTGCGATGATCTTATCGTTGTTATTTCGCAGCATGAAGATCACTTCCCTTCACGATCCTGCCGTCTTCGATGTGAACGATCCTGTCTGCCAGCTGCGCTATATCGTTATCGTGAGTTATCAGGATTATGGTCTGCTGGAATTTCTTTGCCGCTGCCTTTAAAAGTCCCATCACATCGTGGCCTGACGCTGTGTCGAGATTGCCCGTTGGCTCATCAGCCAGGATCATGGAAGGCTTTGAGGCTATGGCCCTTGCGATGGCGACTCGCTGCTGCTGCCCGCCCGACAGAGTATTTGGCATCGCCTCACGCTTTTCCTCCAGTTTGAGGAATTTAAGGATACCGTCCACGAAGCCCTTGTCTATATGCCTGCCGTCAAGCTCTATGGGCAGGACTATGTTCTCATACACGTTGAGATCCGGCACCAGATTGTAGCTCTGGAATATGAAGCCGACCTTTCTCCGTCTGAAGACCGCCAACTGCTCTTTGCTCATTTTGGCAAGATCCCTTCCGGCCACCAGCACCTCACCGCCGGTGGGAACATCCAGGCCGCCGATCATGTGGAGCAGCGTGCTTTTGCCGCTTCCCGACTTGCCGATGATGGCGACGAATTCACGCTCCCGTACGGAAAAATCAACTCCGTCCAGAGCCTTTACGGTGTTGTCACCAAGCTTATAATATTTTTTCAGATTTCTCGTTTCTACGATCTGCATATCCATTGATCTGCCTCCTTATACCTTTGATGATAAGAGCATATCGTATAAAAATCACAAACCTGTCTCGATTTGAGATTATCTCGAAAGTGTGACTTTTCGGTACAAAAAACACATGCTTGCTTCATGTGATGACAGCTATAGCATGTGCAGTTCTCTCAATATCTCATCCATATTTTCTCCTTACGTTTTTGTATCCGGGACTATGAAGATTATCACCCTACTCACTTTTCTTCGCCGGATGCTTTCAGACTTTCCCAACATTCATTTCCCTGCATATAGCTGTACGCTTCGTCTTCAAGCAGTTTCAAAAGCTCCTGCCGGAAGGTATCTACAACTTCCGGATCGGCCTTCTTAAAATCCATATGCTGATAAAGCTTCGATCTTGTAAAGCCATCGATGGTTTCCAGGTTATCCAAAATATCTCTTACGATCCGTGCTGTTTTTTCAACATCCTTTTCCCACGCGGCGATATCCAGCCCGATACAGACTTCATTATACCTTCCCATTTCAAATGCAGACGCCAGAGCGGAAGAAACTCCGACCAGCTTATTTGCCATTTCACGGTCATCATCTTCCATGTAAAGAATTCGCAGATTACTTAACGTCATCTGCATATGCTGATGCCCCG
>JAETSS010000320.1 GCA_021769545.1 Eubacterium sp. | reverse complement strand
GCCTCCCGAAATGTGATGTGATACGTCAGTTTGAACAGGCTTCCCATATTTGTCGTCCTGACATTGAGCAGTTCACACTTGCCCGCATACTGCCCAAACAGATCGTCAAACACGTCGTCATAGTCCAGATCCTCCGGAATCGTAATGCGCAGGATCCGGTCCAGCGCGGCACCTTTTCTTGCACCAAAATCAATCCGCGCATAGAGCATATCGACAGCTCCCATGATGAACACAAACAAAAACGCATATGCGATATATCCCATCCCTGTGATGATACCCGCTCCCATCGCCAGAAAAAGCACACCGATCTCCTTTGCCGTGCCCGGCGCAGAGCGAAACCTTACAAGGCTGAAAGCGCCCGCCACCGCCACGCCCGCTCCCACATTTCCATTCACCATCATGATCACCACGCACACGATCGCCGGAATCGTGGCGATCGTCACAATAAAGCTTTTGGAGTATACATTTTTGTACATGTACATCACTGACAATAAAAATCCTATGGCAAGCGAACTGACAATACAGATCATAAAATCTGTCACTGGGATCACACTTGCCGACTCTGCGTCAAACAATCCCCTGAATACATTTTCCAACATTGTGACAACCTCTTTCCTTTCTTTGAGCTTATGCGATCGACACCTTCCCTGTCATCTCCGCCTGCTGCCTGCAGATCATTTTCTCATACGCTGTTCCGTATTTTGAGAAGGAAGTCTTATAGATCTTTTCCTGTGCCAGCACATGCGTCATCCAGAGCGGAATGCCGCCGGACGTCTTGATCTCCATCAATACGATATCCTCGTCGATCAGCGGTTCGCCCCACACTTCCTTTGAGAGTGAGAGTTCCTCCTGCCTTGCAAGGATACGCTCATCGAACGTTACCCTGAGATCACTGCCGTCCAGCGCATAGAAAGCTTCCCGCTCATAGGACAAAAATACTTTCGGATCCAGGGTGTGATACCTGTTGAAAAAATAATCGATCTCATTGCCGATCTGCGTCGCCTTCGGAAAAGGCGCCCTGCGCACAAGCCACTCCAATGTCTCTAGCTGTGAAAGCGACTCACGGCGCTTATACACGACATCATCGTACTTTTTCTTGAGTTCGATAAATACTTTGTCCTGTGCCGATACCTGCCTGTAGCTTCGTATGCGCATCTTTTCCTTATAGACAGGCTTCTCGATGGAGCGGCGCACCAGTATGTAGCTGTCCGTGTCAAAATAAATATTCCTGATCGTCGTGTGTCCGTAATCATCGAGCTTCATATAAGGAAGCATCGCCTCAGCCACTGCCCTGCGCTGCCTCCTTGTCATCATATACTTCATCTCATAACGTTTAAATACTGCCTGATATGCCATTCTTCCTCGTACCTCCGTAACTGCGAAAAACCCACTTTTTGTACTGTCCGCTTTCATGTTACGAGTATAAAATGCGAAACTTAAGTGAAACTTAAATATGATGTGTTCATTTTGTGAAAAAAGTTTGCATTTTCGTTTCACTTGTAATATTCTT
>JAETSS010000006.1 GCA_021769545.1 Eubacterium sp. | reverse complement strand
AGGAGCAACAAGCGATAAGTTTTCTAAAAAATCAGGGGACCTGAGCTTCACAAGTTCAGGTCCCTTTAAATTTTCGCTCCGGTCCAAAAAATGAGGGGAGATTACATCCGGAGCAACTGTTTTTCTATATCAGCCCTTTATGTTTTTTTCACGTAGAAATTCCTCATAAGCGCGTGCCGCAGCTTCCGTTATCAGCCTCCCGGCATTGGCCTGTGAATACTCCATGGTCATTTCCGCTGTTTTGATCCCATATATCTTATGGACTCCGTTATCATAAAGCGGCTCGACACCGGAGCCCACCGTTCCTGCGATTATATACACGGGCACGTGATTTCTCCCGGCTACCGCAGCGACGCCGAAAGGAGTTTTCCCGTTGAGGGTCTGGCTGTCGCATTTGCCTTCTCCGGTAAACACCAGATCTGCTCCGCGTATCTTTCTGTCCAGTTCCGAAAGTTCCGCAATTATGGTAACGCCTTCGGCCAGCTTTCCATTCAAAAATGCCACGGCGCCTGCTCCCAGACCTCCGGCTGCGCCCGCTCCCGGTATGTCCGCTATGGATTTTCCGAGATCTCTGTATATGATATCCGCAAAGTGCCTGAGGTTTTTATCCAGCACCTTCACCGCTTCATCATCGGCTCCCTTCTGAGGTCCGAAGATGCGGCTCGCTCCGTTTTCTCCGCACAACGGATTTTTGACATCGCATGCAATGAGAAAATCCGATGCGAATATCCTTTCATCGACATCTTCAGTCGTGATACGCGCCAGCCTGTCAAGGGCCCCTCCGCAGCACGGTATACCATTGCCGTCTTCATCCAGCAGTCCGTATCCCAGCGCTGCCGCCATTCCGGCTCCGCCGTCATTGGTGGCGCTTCCGCCCAAACCTATAACGAAAGTCCGACAGCCCTTATCCAGCGCATCCTTTATCAGCTGTCCCAGGCCAAAGGTAGTAGTCATGAGAGGGGCGCGCTCTTCGGGGGCAAGCAATGTCAGTCCCGAGGATTCAGCCACCTCTATCACGCATTTGTTCTCTTTGAATATACCGTACTTTGCCGTGACGGGTCTTCCGACAGGGCCTGATACCTCCACGTATTCTTCGCTGCCGCCAAAGGCCTGTATCACGTTGTCGGTCGTCCCTTCGCCACCGTCTGCCATGGGAGCCGTTTCTATCTCCACATTCCGGTCCACATTCAATATACCTTCCTTCATAGCCTCCGCCACCTCAAGGGCAGACAGGCTTCCTTTGAATGAATCCGGTGCCAATACTACTTTCATTTTCATCATAAATCCTCTTATAACCGCCGTTTTATTTTATGATGCTTTCGTCGTATTCCATGCCGCACTCCTGAGATGACTCCATGAAATACCTCAGAAGCATCCTGTCGATATCCTTTGTCACCAGCTTCGACTTTATATCGCGGGTCAGCTCGATGGCCTTTTCCGAGCTCCTTCTTGACGCTTCCGCCGAAAAATCTCTCAGCCTGCTGATGTCTCCGTCATAGGAGCCTTCAACGTACTCTGCCTGTTGGATGAACTCATCCTCCATCTTTGCAAATTCTTCCTTTACCTTAGGAGCGAATTTTTCATAATTCAGCGATATATATCTTTCCAGCTCTATGAACTGCCACCACTGGTCCTCAGGCCTGTAAAGCGATGCTGCATGCTGCAGATCGTCAGGAATAAAATCTATATTGTAATACGGTCTGAAAATCGAACAGCAAGGAGGCGCCATACTTCCCCAGTATGTAAAGCGCAGCTCTCTCGGCACATCCTTTCTGATGACCGTTACCGTGCTGGCTGCCGACGCACAGCCGTATCCGACTCCGCCCGGATGACTACAGATAGCGCAGATCTTGTTGGCCGCCCTGCTGTAGATGGAATTCAGCTCTGGAACGTCTTCGTAATGGTCGCGCAGGACCCTCATGGCATATTTCACATCTATCTTTTCGTTGGAATTTACCTTGTCGGAAAGCAGATAGCCGAGTCTCGAATACCTTACGAAGCCTTCCGATTCATCATACATCAGCTCGTCTACCGTCCATGCCTTCGCAGGATTGAAAGTCACGTCGGGATGCCACCAGCCCTTTTCGCAGGCCTCTTCTATGGTCCCGTCAGCGATCAGGTCATAGTCCTCCTGTATCGAATAGCAGTTGGCAAGATATCCGTATCTGTCGACCTTCTTAGCCACCCATTTTCGCTGGTGCGATTCGAACATGTACGATTCATTTGGGTCGGATATGATGAAATTGCTGTTGAAGGGAGCTATCCTGTGGCCCGGAGCGCCTCCGGTACCGACAGTCGTCAGCAGATCGTCGATGACCTCTATCGCCTCGCGAGCGCTGCGTGCCCTTTCAAGAGTCAGCCTCAGGATATCCATTCCTATAAGGCCCCAGCGTCTTTCCGGGATCTCTCTGCCTGACACCTGCTCATTTCCTATCATAAGACCATGCTCGTTTATTCCGTGCTCAAAGCCCCAGAAGAAATGCGGTTTCGAGCCTATACACGCATATGTATGCTTTACCTGAGGGATCTTTATAAACGAACATTCCGTGAAAGAGTTCTCAGGGTGGTCCTGAGCCGGGTAATATATCAGCGGCTGCGCCTCGTTAAAAGGTCTGTCACTGTTCTTTGCATAAATGATATCGCCTGTCTTCGTCTCCGAGCCCATAACGACAAAAGACGAACATGATCTTGCCGACATAATCTGCTCCTTTCTCAACAAAAAAGTATTCTTTCCATATTAATAATATAGCCCTGTATTTTTCAGAAGTATATGTTTTTCATGACAATAAAATGCTGTATAATATGTTATATAGAATAATTGATTCAGGAGGTCTCCATGTTATTCGACAGAAAAATGGCGGTAAACATCATCAAAGAGCTTGAACCCATAATCAACTTCGATATAAATCTCATCGGAAACGACGGGATAATAATCGCAAGCACGGACGGCGACAGAGAGGGGACGCTGCATTCAGGCGCGGTGAAGCTGGTAAAGGACGATCTCGATCAGCTGATAATCTATAACGATGACGAATATCAGGGCTGTAAAAAGGGCATCAACCTTCCCATCACCATCGACAGCCGTCGGGTAGCCATCGTCGGCATAACAGGCGATCCCCAGGACGCCATCAAATACGGCAATATCGTCAGGAAAATGACCGAAATGCTCATACAGTACGACATCGAGCATATCCAGACAAATACCAAAAACAGATCAGACCTTCTTCTGATAAACGATTTAATACACGGTAATTTCAATACGTATATGGATGACATCGAAGCGCGTATCACTCAAAGCGGACTGAAACTTGAAGGGCCTTTTTCGGTGGCCATTTTCAGGCTGACCGGAAATATGAACTCCGGGATCCCAGGCGACAGCGACATCATTTTCATAAACACCATAAAGGAAGCCCTGACAAAGCAGCTGGCTTTGCATCACATCCTGTGCGCGGAGATCAATGATTCCTACATCGCCGTTTCCAACATGACCTGCAGCAGATTTTCCAGAGTGATATCGGACCTGAAAAGCAATATGGAAAAGACCTTCGACCTTTCCGTCATCTGCTTCATAGGCAACGAAAGGAACGACTACAGGGAGATCAACAGATCATACAACGAAGCCCTTATCCTCAGCAGCTACACGCCGTCCGACATACCCGGCATATACCTTTTCGACATGGCGAATCTGGACATCGCCATCGACCAGATACCGACCGCCACCAAGGAGCTCATCTGGAGCAGCGTGTTCAAAGGCTGCCCAGAAAGCGAGATAGATGATTTCTGCGATTTCATCGTCTGCTATTTTGAGTTCAACGGTTCGCTGGTAAAGATCGCCGACTACAATTATCAGCACAAAAACACCGTGCAGTACAAGATCATCAAGCTGAAAAAGAAGACGTCTCTCGATATACGGAATTACCGCGACATGTTCATACTGTATATCGCGGCCATCTATTACATAACCAAAAAAAGTGAAATATGATGGGGATATGTGATATTATAATGTCATAGCTGCCGGATGCCTGCTGTGTTTTATGCTACGTTTTATACGGTGTTTCATCCGGCACTGATCTGAAAAACTCTGCATACGCAGGCGCACATACAGGAGGACTTTATGTTCGATAACATCTTTTTCTTTGTATACATACTCGCCATATTCGCCGGGCTGCTGTCGGCTATATTTGCCATACTGCTGATCCGTTACTGGCGCAGGGGCAACAGAAAAATGCTGGGCGCACTGTTGAGCTTCGAGATATGCACCGTGGTGATATCCGCCATGTACCTGGTCTACTATTTCATGGCAATATCCCTGATGCCCTATTATTCGAGCCCCGTTCTGAGGGTCATAGATATGTGGATGTACATCGGGCAAACGGTGTCATGGGCTGTATACGTTCAGGAAAAAAGTAATATCGTCGTCATGAAAAGCCGCGGGCTGCAAAGGTCCGTGGTCATGGCTATGCTGTCCGTGGCATTCGTCGTATACGGATTCATGATGGACGGGTACTACTACGCCGGAAATCACTTTATCCCGGCGGCACTGGTGGAGACTGTCCTTCTCATCGCATTCATCCTGATAATAACGGTATACACATTCAAAGCGCTGCAGCGTATCCTTCTGAAAAAGATCAGGTATCTGATAATAGCCATTGCAGCCCTTACCATCGTCAACCAGCTGTGGAACATGATACTTTCCGTTGCTCTGATGAAGGGCGTGGATCTCATCGTGGACAATCCCAACGCCGATCTGACACCCGTGATGATCCTGATAACATCCGTACTCGTACTTATCCTGCTCACATGCGAGGATTTTTCGTCGCTGTTTGCGAGATCCCTTCAAGGCTCGAATAGTCATAGTCTGACCGGCCGCAGCACCTATAGCAGCCACGATATACCGGCAGTCAAAGATGACATCAATGATAAAAACGATATCGAGACCAAACTCAATATCATCGCAGTTGAGCATATGCTTACCGAGCGTGAACGCGAGGTCATGGGCTGCGCCTACTACGGCATGACGAACCCTCAGATAGCCGACCGGCTGAGCATTTCACAGAGCACGGTAAAACGTCATATGCATAACATTTTCGAAAAGACGGATGTAAAATCGAGAGTCGAGCTGATACATATGGTCAACAGCTGGACGGATATGCGAGGATGAGCAGCGTCACTGTCGGCAGCGGAGGGCCCGACATCAGTACCGACACCACCCGGTCCCACCAACGAAGCCACCACCTTACCCACCACATAAACAACTAAATAACGCCAAACCGCATATTTGTTTCCAAAAACAGTCCCATGGTCCAATAGCATATCTGTCTTTTGCATTGATATAATAGCAATGAGTTGAAGAACGACTCGTTGTTATTTTTTTCAATTCATCGTTATTTTTCATTGGATTCATTTTGGAGGTGGATTTTATATGAAACGACTTATGACAGACAGGAAAATGATCAGGGTACTCGTTCCCCTTATGATCGTTATGCTTGTCACAGTATTTACCATGTCAGGCTGTTCAAACGAAGAAAGCGGAGAAGAAAAAACAGCCTCGACGACCATCATCACCAATGCAGACCTTGAGGTTGCAGGCGACAATGGCGACGCTACTGCAGTAGTGCTGCAGGACGGCAAGATAGCCTATGTGGGAGATGATAAAGGCGCAATGGAATTCGACGGAGATGACACGGAGGTCATCGATGCCGAAGGCAAAACCGTAATGCCTGCCATGACGGAAGCCCACATGCATTTTTCCACGGCACTGCAGGCAAAGTACGAGATAGACCTTGCCGACGTCCTTGAAATCAAGGATATGCAGGATATCATCAGTGACTTTATCGAGGAAAATCCTGACCTTGACGTTTATGCAGGAGCAGGCTGGATGGTCTCCGCTTTTGAAAACGGAAGCCCTACCAAGGATATCATCGACGAAGTATGCGATGACAAGCCTGTAGTTCTGCAGGAGGTAGACGGCCACGCATACTGGGCTAATTCCAAAGCTCTTGAAGAATGCGGCATAGACAAGGCCTTCGCCGCTGAATACAACGCCAACTATCAGGCAAACGGCGGCCGTATCGTAGTAGACAAGAACGGAGAGCCGACGGGACACCTTAAGGAAGCAGCGGGAAATCTCGTTTCCGACCTGAAGCCCGTATACACCGTCGATCAGTGCAAGGAAGCCATAAAGGATCAACAGGAATGGCTGTCGAGCCTGGGCTTTACATCTGCATTTGACGCAGGCATCCTGACAATGGGCGAGGAAACTTCCGAAAACTACTGGACCGCCATGTCCGAAATGGCAGCAGACGGAAGCCTGGAATTCCGCGTAAGAGGCTCCTTCTGGGTACAGCCTTACGACTTCGATACCTGGGATGAATGCAAGGCCTACATGGACGAATGGATCGAAAAGGCAGAATCCTTAAGCGGCAATGACAACTACAAGATCACTACAATCAAGATCATGTCCGACCAGGTGCTTGAAGAAGGTACCGCCTACATGAGTGAAGGTATGTATGCAGACGGCGTTCTCAAGGACGGCGATATCGAAAGCAACAACATCTGGGCAGGCAAAGGCGACATGATGCGCAACGTATTCAACTACGCTGCGGAAAACGACCTCAACCTGCATATACACCAGATCGGAGACGCAGCTGCAACCTTTGCACTTGACGAACTGGAACCTGTAGTAGCAGAGCACCCTGAGATGAAGGAAAACAGAGTATGCTTCGCTCACTGCCAGTTCATCAACGAAGAGGATCAGAACCGCATGAAGGAAATGGGCGTTGCAGCCATCGTTGCACCGTACTGGGCAGTAATGGACGATTATTACTGGGATGTATATCTGCCGCTGATGGCAAGTCAGGAAAAGCTGGATACCCAGTATCCGATGACGAGCCTCAAGGACAAAGGCATAAACGTGGCGTTCCATTCGGACTATGTGGTAACGAAGCCTGATATGGGATGGCTCTACTACAGCGCACTGACTCGTACCCTGCCTCAGAAGATATTCGATCTGTGGTACGGAGAGGACACCAAGGATTACAAGAGGACTACCGACCAGTCGATATCTCAGGATCCTGCCGATAATGAAAACGTGAAGCTGATAGGACCTCTCAAGGACTGGAAGGAAGCGCTGGACATCGACACGACTCTCAATGCATCCACCATCAATGGAGCAAAGACCATCAACATGGACGATGAGATCGGAACTCTCGAAGTCGGAAAATATGCAGATGTGCTTCTCATGAATATGAATATTAGAGACGCAGGTGTCGAAGATCTTCAGAACTTTGCACCTGAAAGGACCTACTTCGGAGGAAAGCTGGTATATAAGGCAGAATAAATACAAAACAAAGAGCCGAGCATGATCCGTATATCATCGCTTCGGCTCTTGCCTTATATCCGTCTCTTTGTCTTGTATTCTTTATCTTGAATCTGTATCCAACGCCGCATCTAACAGCCCGCCGCCTTCTGAAATTCCACCAGCTTGCGCTTCGCCTCGGGCGTAAGCTTCCTTGGGACCTTTATCTGCACGGTAACGTACTGGTCGCCGAATCTCGAGCTGTCCTTCATGGAAACCACGCCTTTGTTCTTAAGTCTGATCCTGGTTCCCGACTGAGTCCCTTCCTTTATCTTGCAGATCACATCGCCATGCAAAGTATGCACCCGCGCTTTGCCGCCCAGGACTGCCGTGGTATAGGGGATATCTATCGTGGAATAGATGTCCTGGCCCTTTCGTTCATAGCCCGGCTTTTTCTCCACATTGACCTTCAAATACAGGTCCCCGTCGGCCCCGCCGTTTATTCCCGGGCCGCCCTTGCCTTTTACCCGGATGCGTGTGCCCGTGTCGGCGCCTGCCGGTATGTGCAGCTTTATGTTTTCCAAAGTACCGCTCTGCTCATTTCTGAACCTGAATACCCGCTCGCCGCCCAGCGCCGCTTCATCGAAGCCTACGGTGATATCCGCTTCAACGTCGTTTCCCCTGACAGGCATGTCGCCATAGGAATATCGGCCATACGCGCTGCTGTCACCGGAGCCCCGGGCCCATGAAGACCCCGCAGCGCCCATGCCGCCTCCGAATAGATCGCTGAAAATATCGCCGAAAAACTCCGCTCCGTTTTTTCCGTCAAAATGGAATTCATAACTCCCATCGGAATATCGGCCGCCCGAAGACCCTCTGCCGTAAAATCCTCTGCCCCCGCTGCGGTACTGCCTTTCCGCCGCCTCGGCAGCATCCTCTGAAAATCCCGGCTCGAAAGCTATCGCCCCATATCTGTCATAAAGCCTGCGCTTTTCCTCATCACCCAATATCTCGTATGCTTCATTTATCTCCTTAAAAATATTCTCCGCCGACGGATCGCCGGAGTTGGCATCGGGATGGTATTTCTTCGCCAGCTTGCGGTACGCCTTCTTGATGGCATCCGCACCCGCCGATCTTTCTACCCCTAATACCTTGTAATAATCTCTGTCAGCCATACTAACACCTCCCCTGCAAAGTTAAGCCGATTCCAAAACTACGGTATATACGTCCCCTCACGAGGACCCCACCGATGCTTTTCGTCTGCCATGAAAAAGCCAGCTGGCATTTCCGTCTGTCAGCTGGCTTCGCTCTATATGCTAAAGGGGCCTCTAACCCTCGATTGCAATGTATTTCTTTTCCTCGACAGCCGGTTTTTCGGTCTGCTTAGGGATGGTCAGTTTCAGAACTCCGTCCTCGAACTTCGCTTTGATCTCTTCCTCGGTGAGCTGCTCCCCTACATAGAAGCTGCGGCTGAAGTTTCCTCTGAAACGCTCTCTTCTGATATATCTGCCGTCCGCATCCTTCTCGTCATTGTCGTGACTTGTAGATGCGCTCACTGTCAGATATCCGTCCTTGAGCTCTGCAGTCAGATCATCCTTTTTCACCCCCGGGATATCCATCATCAGCTCATAGTTTTTCTCGGTCTCCTTAACATCCGTCTTCATCAGATCCTGATTGCGGTCGTGTCCGTAAAAGTGTGGATCGAAAAAGTCATCAAATAAATCTTTTGTAAATAAGCTTGGCATCAACATGTGTCATTCCTCCTTTAAAATCTCTTTCCGGACCCCTGATGTCCGGGATATCTTTATGTTTCCCTTACATCTCTTAGTCCTTTTCCCTTTGATGGTTATATAATATCACGATTGTTAGCACTCGTCAATAGTGAGTGCTAACAATTTTAAAATTTTTTTCGGATTGTTTACGGGTAATTCCAAAATTTTTTATGTAAAGGCGCACGATTATTGGAATTTAAGCGCTTATGGACTAGTCTGGGGCTGTCGATTCCAAAAATATCAGCTCATAAGACATTGTTCTTTGGAATAAGTCACCGGTCAACGTGATTTCACCTCGTTTTTTCCAAAGATCACAGCGTCTGCACCCGATATCTTTGGAATTCCCCTGCGAAACCGGCATGTTAGGGGGTAAAATTCCAAAAATGAACGGCTTGAGAGTCGATTTCTTTGGAATGCGCCCGTCCACACCTTCCGATATCCTGCGCTTTCAATATCGGCAGCTTTAGAAAAGGCTTCGCCTGTAAAATTTCCCTTTTCCCGATTACCGTTGACTATGGCAATTTCCCGTGTTACCATAAAGAAAAATATATTTTCTTCGGAAATGGGATAATCTCTACTGGCGGTGACAGCCCGCGAGCCAAAAGCCAACTCGGTGAAATTCCGGGGCCAACAGACAGTCTGGACGGGAGAAGAAAGCTTTCTTTCATTGTGATAGGATGTTTTTGCTATCTTTGTTTCCGTGAAATTTCAACTGCATCCGAAAGCTGGGAGAAAGCTTGGCGGATGTTTTTTAATGCCTCAAAGGACCCGCGCACTGCCCTTTCCGAAACGACAAGGAGTACTTACTATGAAACAGGAAACATCAACTACTAATATGCTGGAAACGGCGCCTATAGGAAAGCTGATACTGAAATATTCCGTACCGACGGCGCTCACATTGATGGTAAACTACCTTTATAATATCGCCGACCAGATCTTCGTCGGGCAGGGGGTGGGCGTCACCGGAATGGCTGCCACAAACATAGCATTCCCGCTGACCATCGTCGCCATTGCCATTGCCCTTATGATAGGAGACGGATCTGCGGCAAACATAAGCCTTTTTCTTGGCAGGAAGCAGCCGGAGGAGGCTGACAAGATCGCGAGCCACGCACTGACACTGCTCATCGGAAGCGCGCTTCTGCTGGCAGTTCTCTGTACCGTCTTTGCACCTCAGCTGGTGAAGCTGCTAGGGGCTACGAAGACGTCCTTTGATGATGCTCTCGCATATACTCGTATAATCATTTGGGGATTGCCTTTCCTGATGTTCAGTTCATCACTCAATGCGTTGATCCGTGCCGACGGAAATCCTCAATACACAATGAAATGCATGATAGCGGGTGCTGTCATCAATCTGGTGCTGGATCCGGTGTTTATTTTCCTGCTGAAAATGGGAGTCGTGGGCGCCGGGATCGCCACCATCATCGGTCAGGCGGTAGGAGGCTTTCTCTGCCTGCGTTACATGAGACACCTGCAGAATTTCCATATCGTAAAAAGCGCACTCAGGCCGACGTGGGCCCGCAGCAGGCAGATACTTGCTCTGGGAATCCCGAGTCTCATAACCCAGCTTCTTACCGCAGCCGTGCAGATCATCACCAACAATCTGATGCAGATATACGGCGCGCATACTGTATATGGCAGCGATATGGCGCTTTCCGTGTACGGCATGATCATGAAGATATATCAGATCGCTCACTCAATGTTCGTGGGAGTGTCGTCGGCTACCCAGCCTATCCACGGCTATAACTTCGGGGCAAAACAGTACGACAGGGTAAAGCAGACCTACAAGATGGCGGCCACCATCGCTATCGCCATATCTGTTTTCTGGTTCCTTATCTATCAGATATTCCCGCGTCAGATAGGAATGCTGTTCGTTACAGGTGATGAGCTGTATCTCGACTGCGTGCAGCACTTTTTCCGATATTATATGCTGGCGTTTTTCGTTTACGGTCTGCATATGAGCACCTCGGCGTTTTTCCAGGGGATCGGAAAATCCACCCGTTCGCTGCTGATACCGCTTTCGAGACAGGCCATCATCCTTATTCCCCTTTCCATAATACTGGCGTATTTCTTCGGTCTTGACGGAGCGCTGCTGGCTGCGCCTGTTGCCGATGTCTGCTCCTTCATCATCGCCCTTACGCTGGCGCTGACGGAATTCAGGAGCTGGAAAAGGCAGGGGATGATATAAACTACTGGATAAAGAGCTTTTGTTAAGTACGGCAGAATCTATGAACTTATGAAAAAGACACGGCTGACTGTCGTGTCTTTTGAATTTGATTTCTTTTGGGATGGCTCTTCGCCAATAGTTTTACTGCCTTTTCCTGACGGAAAAGTAATCCGTCAATATTTCCTTGATATGATTGTATCGTCGGGCGTAGGAGTTCTCTACTCTTATGAGCTCCATCTGGTGCGCCCGGCAGATCTCTGCCTTTTTCCTGTCGCGGCGCTTTACGGCTTCGTCGGTGAAGTGCTCCTTGCCGTCCAGCTCTATGGCTAAAACTGCGTACTCGGCGCCGCCTCGCCTTTCGTATACGACGAAATCGAACCTGCCGGAATAAAACAGATCGTTATCGGCTTCATCCTTGCCGAATACGTGGGCGATGGCCACTTCGCGTCTTATCTTGTATCGGTTGCCCGACTGCCAGATATTTTCCAGCGCGTGATTCAGCGTGTTAAGGAAAGTGTCCTCGGTCTTCGTGCTGAAGGGCTTCACTCCCAATGCCCTGGAATTCACCTCTTTGCGCGTCACTTGGGTATTGCCGTTTTCCTTTACATACTCCACCAGCTCGAAGAGATCGTCCTCTTCATCATCGTGGAGCCGGCTCAGGTTTTTGCTGTCGGCAAGGACGATGAGCTTGTCTCTGGCGCGGGACGTGGCGACGTTTATCAGCTCCTTGTTGTTTTTGAGCCAGTTGTAGGTACCTGCGTAGGTTTTGTCCGTAAGAGTCGTGGAGAACAGTATCACGTCCTTTTCATCTCCCTGGAAAGCATGCACCGTCCCGCAGGCGACATTGTCCAGCTTTGCAGCGTTAAGCTCTTCTTCGATCAGCTGCTTCTGATTGACGAATGGCGTAATGACTCCGATCTGCTTGTCCCTGTTGCGGTCGGCATACCGGATGATGGCGTCCACCTCTTCCGGAGCCGTGTTTTTCTTAACTCCTGCCAGCTCATTGCGCACATCTATATATACAAGTGGCTGCTGCTCCCGGCTTTCGGAGCAGATGTTGAGCTTCGAATTGTAATATTTCCTGTTGTTGAATCCTATTATTTTCTCATGGCATCTGTAATGGTTTCGCAGCAGCACCTCGTCGCTGACGGCGTCGCAGGCGAGGAACGTCTTATAGACGGAATTCATCCTGTAATCGTATTCATCCGCTATGTCGTAATCCTTTCTCAGTTTGCGGTTTACCGCTTCGTCCAGCATTATCACCGGATTAAGCTGCTGCGGATCGCCCACCAGCATCAGGCTGTCTCCCCTTATGACAGGCACCAGCGCCACCGCCGTATTGCACTGGCTGGCTTCATCCATTATGACCATGTCGAATTTAGGCGTCGGCTCTCCCAGCTTATGGGCCGATATACAGGTGGTGATCATGATAGGGAAGACCTTTGACAGCTTCCTGATATTTTCCTCGTCCTTAAGGTATTTGGAAAACTCAGCCAGCTGCTTTTCTTCGTCCTCCATGCTCAGTATCTGCCGCAGGTCTTCATATCTGCTGCTTCCCAGCTTTTTGATATATCCCGCCGATGTGAAATACAAATACTGCATCAGCTGTTCGAAATCCGGATCCAGCAGTTCCAGTGCCTCGCGGTCCGTTATTTCGCCTGCCCCTTCTATCCTGCTTTCCACACTCTTAAGCTGACTCTGCAGGCTGCTTCTGAACAGCACCGTTCTCATGCTTTCCGTATCTGTGCCCTGATGCTCCAGCATCTTTGCCAGCGTCTCCCGGCGCTCTCGAAGATCGAGGATCTCCTCATAGCTTTTCAGCAGCTCCGACAGCTTTTTCGCCTGTTCTATACGGCCGTCCTTTTTCCTGCCAAGGGTAGCGCTGTATATAGGTATATCCTTGACCCTGTCGTATATATCGTTTATATATTCGATGGCTTCCCTGAGCTTTTCGCTGTTGCCCAGCCTCAGCACCGGGAACGGAATGTCCTTTTCCTTGTATTTCATCGTGATGAGTTTTTTGAACACGCCGTCGATTGGATAATTGTTGTAGGATGTGAAAAGCACCGTTTTCTCGTTGAAAAAGGCTGTTATGATGGTATTTATTATCGTATTGGTCTTGCCGGTGCCCGGAGGGCCTTGTACATATGCCGCCGGATATTTCATGGCGTTGTTGATGGCAAGAAGCTGATCCAGGTTGATCTTGTTGTCCTTCAGCATTATCGGATAGGATTTACGCCTTCTCGGTCTGCTGAGTAGATCGCCGAAAAACGCCTTGATGGGTACGGTGACTCTGTCCTCGTGATACATGTCCATTATCGCCTGATATTCCCCGTGCAGATCCACAGCCACATCCATGCCGAGACCGATCACATATGGTCTGTCATCCAGCTCCATCCTGCGCCCGAGATTTTTCATGATGCAGTCTTCGATGGTCTCACGGTTGGCTTCGAAATCCTCCAGCAGCTCATATTCATCTGCATCAAGATACTTTCTTATGCTTTCCCTGGCCCCGCCCGTCATGAACTCGGTGCATATGGTGATCTGCGGCTCGGGACGCAGCGCCCTGCTTTTTACATCGAACTGCAGCTTTCTGTATGCCAGCACGTACAGACCTTTTTCGGTGTATATGCTCAATACGTTCATGGCAAGCTGCTTGATGGTGATCCTGCCTCCTGCCGACGGCTTCTCGGACATTTTGTATTGAAAGTGCTTCACGATGGTTGCGAACTGCTCGTCATCCAGACTGCATATGCCGCCTGCAAAGCTTTCACCGTCCAGATACCGCACCAGCTCGAAATTGGAATAGTACGGCACGCAGTCCAGCTTATTGCACATTTCCAGATAGTTCAATATCTTGAGATTGGCAGTATTGTCAAACAGCTTTTTATATCTGTGAGGGTTCATGTCTATGTCGCCTGTCAGCGCTTCGTTTACGGGATAATACGACCCCTCCACTATCTGCGAGCTTATGATGGAGTCTATGTATATATAGTCGTAGGAATCCGTCGTGTATTTGCTCAGGTGAAGCCCGTCCACTGCCAGTGTGCGCTTTACCGGGTCGAGGTCACGGATCCCTATCCAGTATTTCGTCACCTGATCGTCTCTGTTCCTGTATTCTATTTTTAGCCATTTTCCTTCGTGGATGGCTTTGAAGATGTCTATGTAAATGCTGTTCATTCGTATGTTTCTCCGGGGTTTTGATGCTGCATGCTATCGACTGATGATCGACTGATGCAATAGTTACCATATCAGTATACTAGATCGCAACGGCTTGTGCAAATCGTATCTATAAATGATGCCGCCGGTGGCTTTCGGATTCCAGCGCTCCCGGCGTATAGGCACATTATTTGGGGCATTTTCTCCGGAAACTATGGCGATATACTATCTTCCCCGAAGATCTTGTAGTAGTTCTTCTCCATCTTCGCCAGACTTCGCCTGTATATGCTTTTTTCCGTGTTCAGGTTGATGTTCAGTATCCGGGCGATCTCTTCGTGTTTGTAGTCTCCCCAGAATCTCATCCTGATTATCCTCCTGCCTGCTTCCGG
>JAETSS010000319.1 GCA_021769545.1 Eubacterium sp. | reverse complement strand
CCCGTGACCGATTCCATTCCCATGGTCTCAAGAAGCGTTACCACGGCAGCCGTGTCATCCACATCATCTACCCTGCAGCTGTACAGCTTCTTGGCGTAGCTCTCGGACGCATCTATTTCCAGCGGCTTCATGGCTGCGCCGCCGCTTTCCTGCCGCCGGTCTGCAGCGTCGTCTCTGTCTGCCAACCCTGCGGTAATAAACACCGCTGCTCCGGCAGCTATCACAAGTATCAGTACTATGAGAATGTATCTTACAGATTTCCTATTGTCAGTGGTTTTTCCCATTGCTCAACACCTTCGTCCGTTTTGATATGTTATATTTTATAACACTTTTTTATGACGGATTTGTGACAGCAATAAGTCTATTCTGCAAATTGACTGTTGTAGAGATTCGTGTAAAAACCGTTCTGCGCCAGAAGCTCCTCGTGAGTTCCCTGCTCTATGATATCGCCGTGGTTCAGTACCAGGATGTGATCCGCATCCTTGATGGTGGACAATCTGTGGGCGATGATAAAGCTGGTCCTGCCCTTCATCAGGTTTGCCATGGCCTTCTGGATCAGCGCTTCCGTTCTGGTGTCGACGGAGCTTGTGGCTTCGTCCAGTATCAGTATCGGCGCATCCGCAAGGAATGCTCTTGCGATAGTGAGAAGCTGTTTCTGTCCCTGTGATATGTTGGTGGCTTCTTCGTTCACTTCCATATCGTAGCCCTTAGGCTGCGTCTTGATGAAATGGTCTATATGGGCTGCCTTTGCAGCAGCTTCCACCTCTTCGTCAGTGGCCTGAGGGTTGCCGTACCTGATGTTTTCACGCAGCGTTCCGTTGTTGAGCCACGTATCCTGCAGCACCATTCCGAACATCTCTCTCAGATTTTTTCTGGAAAGCGCAGTGATGTCGTGGCCGTCTATGGTTATCCTGCCGCCGTTCAGCTCGTAGAATCTCATGAGCAGCTTCACGATGGTGGTCTTGCCTGCTCCCGTCGGACCGACTATCGCCACGCGCTGGCCCGGCTCCGCCGTAAAGGAAAAGTCGTTGATGACGGTCTCTTCCTCATTGTATCCGAAATGTATATTCTCAAATGTAACCTTGCCTTCGATATGATCAACGTCTATGACGTCACCTGCCGCATCGTCTATGCCGACTTCCTCTTCTTCCTCTATCAGCTCGAATATCCTCTCTGCCGCAGCCGCCGTGGACTGGAGCTGGTTAGCCACATTGGCAACCTGAGATATAGGCTGGTTGAAGTTTCTCACGTACTGTATGAATGCCTGAATGTCTCCGATGGATACCTTGCCGTTGATGGCCAGACTTCCGCCCAGCAGACAAACCGCTACATACGCCAGATTTCCTATGAAGTTCGTTATCGGCATCATCGTTCCCGACAGGAACTGGGATTTCCACGCGGATTCACAGAGCTTGTCGTTGTATTCGTCGAAGGTCTTCTGTGAGTCCTCTTCCCTGTTGAATGCCTTGACGATATCGTGACCTGTGTACATTTCCTCTACATGACCGTTGACATAT
>JAETSS010000318.1 GCA_021769545.1 Eubacterium sp. | reverse complement strand
CCGGCTTCCCTATAATGATGCTGGCAGTCTTCAAAAACTCCTGCCCCAGATTCCCATGTGTAACAATCAATATTCCTATCATATACTCCATGATCTCCTTTCACACTTATTTTAAATCGCAATTTGCATACCAAATATGTGTGTAAAATAAATAAAAACGCAGCCGAAGCTGCGCTGTTGCTTGTAAAAACTTTGTCAGAAATTTTTTAATTTTTGCGATTTATGTGTTTTCTGTGAATGTGTGTCATTGTGTGTAGACCAGATCGACAATGAAGCCTATTTCATTCTCCGGTATTTCTACACAGAAATTGTTTTCTATACCGGCCACCGCTCTCTTCACTATCCTGAATTCACGGGAATGTAAGCGTTCCGCCTCTTCCAGATTAGGATATTTTATCGGCAGCTTCTGGATCACACGCTCCAACATGCAGGCCGTATGGAGCATGAACCGTATCTCGAGACTTTTCCTGCGCTTTTCATCGCACTCCAGACCGAACAGATCGAATGCTCTGGCAGCTGCTCTGTAGACCTTGTCACAATCTATGAATACCGTGGAATCCTTCAAAAGCCTAACGATCTTCATGTATTCGCTGTCTACCGAATAGACGTTCTGATACTTGGTGACGATATTCTTAAGCTGTGCCGTCCCGTCGTTCAATATCCAGTCCTCCAGTGATATGAAGGGAACTCCCGGTATATCCAGCTCCACCGTTCCCACTACGGCTATAGCATGATTGGCATATTTCTCGGAGGTCTCCCTGATCCTGCTTTTCTCAAGATCCAGCGATATTATCTGGATGCCGAGCCTGTTGAGATCGGGGATAGAATCCCTTATCCTGTCGGCTATCTTCACCGCGGCTCCTTCCCCTGTTATGCAGGTGGTGAGTATCACCTTAGGGTGGAGCTTGAACTCTATGTCCTTGCGGTCGGTGAACATCTCCTCTTCGTTGCTTTCCTTGACGGCCTTCTCCACGTTATCGAAAAACAGCTTGCGCCCGTCCAGTATCTTGGAGATGAAGTTCTCCTCATGCTTTCTCAGCGTGGCGTCGGGCACATCGTTCTCGTTGCTGAAATAAAACGAACTCCGCTCGCCTATGATACGCCCGATCTTTTTCTGGTGGGGCAGCTTCCTGTCCTTATCGAAAAATTCCGTTATGTGCTGCGGCAGCTTGGTCTTGTCTATATAGATGGTGTCGGCAGATCTGTGCTCCTCCGTGACATAGTCGAGAAATCCTCTTGCACATATCATCTGTATATCCGCCCTGAGCTGTCCTATATTGGCAGTGCACGGATATGACAGCAGCATATACATGACGTCTTCATCCACCTCCACAGGCAGCTTTATACCTCTGGCTTCTATCTGGAAAAAGGTCTTGATGAACTCGTATTTTTCCTCCACCGGACGCTCGTCCAACGCCGGCAGCTTTATTATCATGGGAAATCTTCTCGTAAAGGTCTTAAGCAATACGGAATTGGGGTCTTCGGTAGTCGCCGCGATGAGCATCACGTTTCCCGAGCGGAGCGAATCGGATTCCCCCAG
>JAETSS010000317.1 GCA_021769545.1 Eubacterium sp. | reverse complement strand
AATCGCCGTTATCTCCTCATCGCTCAATATGCTGCGTTCTATGGTATAGCCGCCCGCTATGCTGATTCCGCCCTTCGCACCCGGTATCGTCACTATCGGTACACCTGCCATGCAAAGGTCCTCTATATCTCTGTTGATGGTCCTCCTCGAGACCTCGAACCGCTCGGCGAGCTGTGGAGCCGTCACCTTATCGTTTTGAAGCAGGACCGTCAATATCCCCATCAGTCTGTCGATCTTCATTTTGCAAGCTCCTTTGATCCCGACTCATATCCGCAAGTTGCTCTTTCAGGCAGGCCGTTTTCCTGCGGCCCGGTCGACGTAAGCCCTCTGCCGCTTTTTTCATTATCCTTTTTCATACTGCCGCTCCCTTCCGTCTTTCGTATCTCAACTGCTGTTTTTCATGCTTAATATTATCACATACGCTATATGTGAGCAAACAGCAAAGCAACAAAAAACGGTGTACCGCCTTTTCCGGTCCGATACACCGCTACTCCTTTTTATTGTTTCAGTGATAACGCCGCTTATCAGCTGTATTGCGCTTTACACCACGTGATCCCGGCGGCAAAGCCACGTGGATATGCTTCTGCAGGATCAAAAGCAGAAACATATCCGTGACACGGCAGCTAAACTGCCTGCGCTATCTGCTCTGCCGTCTTGAAATATATCTCATCTGTATCCATTTCATAAACTGTATCACCGGGATATTCAAAAACGCCAGTCCGTACACCGTCAAAAGCTGTGGCAGTTCCAGAGTCTGCACCTTGAAAATATGATCCACTCCCGGTATCGTAAGTGCCGCCGTGATCAGCACCATACCCAGCACGAAAGCGCCTATCAGCGACTTGTTGTTCCATAATCTCTTCGTAAACACAACAGGTCTGTCGGACTTGCAGTTGAATCCGTGAAACAGCCTGCTGACACACAATGTACCGAATGCCATGGTGCTGCCCAGAAGGGCGCTGTCGCCCAGTGCTCCCGCCGTGAACCATCCGTTGAGTCCTATCAGGAATGCCAGCACAGTCATGACGCATATGGAAAGCCCGCCAGCACCTATCCTTGCAAGGAAGGATCTCGTCAGGATGGATTCATCGGCCGCCCTCGGCTTATCCTTCATGACATCGCTGCTGTGAGGCTCCAGTCCCAGCGCGATGGCAGGCAGACTGTCCGTCAGCAAGTTTATAAACAGCAGGTGCACAGGCGCAAAAGGCACAGGCAGCGCGAACACCGATGCGTACAGCACCGCAAGTATGGCTCCGAAATTCCCCGACAGCAGGAACTGTATGGAATTTTTGATGTTCTTATATATATTCCTGCCGTTTTCCACGGCCTTTACGATAGTGGCAAAATTGTCATCGGTAAGGACCATGGCGGCGGCATCCTTCGATACCTCGCTTCCCGTTATCCCCATGGCGACGCCGATATCAGCCTGCTTTAGGGCCGGCGCATCGTTGACTCCGTCTCCCGTCATGGCGACGATGTTGCCCTTATCCTGCCATGCCCTGACGATCCTTATCTTATGCTCCGGCGATACTCTGGCGTATACCGA
>JAETSS010000316.1 GCA_021769545.1 Eubacterium sp. | reverse complement strand
TCCCCGGGAAATCCCACTATGATATCCGTCGATATCCCGTAATTTGGGTCAAATTCTCTCAACACCTCAACGATGTCCATATACTCCTTCCTGTCATACGGCCTGTTCATAGCCTTAAGTACGCTGTCGCTTCCGCTCTGGGCCGAAAGATGGAGATGATGGCACAGCCTGTCGTATTTCAGCAGACGCTTCACATAATCAGCATTTACCACCGCAGGCTCAAGAGAGCTGAGCCTTATCCTGAAATCCCCGTCAAGCTCACTTATAGCCGCGATCACCTTTTCCACTCCGTATATGCCGGTCCTGCCTGACATATCACCCTCCATATCGTAAAGAGCGGTATTTATCCCCGTGAGGACCAGCTCCTTATAGCCCGAAGCCACGAGACGCTTTGCTTCCTCCGTTATCTCTGCGAGATTCCTGCTCCTTACCTTGCCCCTGGCATAAGGTATGACACAGTATGAGCAGAACCTGTTGCAGCCCTCCTGTATCTTGATGTAAGCGCGGGTCCTGTTTTCGGTGCTGGTTATTATCCCCGTTTCATCGTACACGTCAAGCTCCTCATAGCCCTTGATATGAACCTGCTTCACTCCCTCACCCATATACTCCCTTACGTAATGCGTAAGGCGGCTCTTTTCATTGGTACCCGCAACGATATCGACGCCGTCCACAGCCGATACCTCCTCGGGATTTATCTGAGCGTAACATCCCGTAACGGCTATGACACTGTCCGGATTCACCTTTTTCATCCTTCTTATATACTGTCTCGACTTCTTATCGGCCACAGCCGTGACCGTACACGTATTTATTATATAGACGTCGGCAAATTCCCTCTCACCGACCACCTCGTATCCTTCTTCCTGAAACGCCTTGGCCATGGCCTCCGTCTCGTATTGATTGACCTTGCAGCCCAGCGTATGGAACGCAACCTTCATAATATATCCTCCTGCCTGCTTCAACTCATGTCATTATAGCACAGCTTAAACACACATAAAACAAACAACAGCATCATATTTTTAATTAAATTACTATGGAGGTTTTTCATGGAAAAGAAAAAGGCAAGGCTTGCTACCATCGGCGTCATCATACTGTGCACCATCCTTTCATCATGCTTCACGGCGTTCATGTCCGATCCCGCCGCCATTACGGGAAAGATGTCAAAGGACCCCGAAAAGCCCATCAAATGGGTGGAATTCAATGTCCCCTACGACGTACTGAAACGCGCTATGGACATAGATATAGACACATACGCAGAAGGAATCCACGTAAGCTGGGTAGACATACTGGCATATCTTGGAGCAAAATACGGCGGTAGCTTCGACAGATACGAAAATGACGATATGGACAAATTCGTAAACAGCGTAAAAAAAGGACGATCCGTAGCGTCCATAACAAAAGACATGAAATATTTCAACTACTACAGCAAAGCCTACGGCGCCGTCCTGAACGGACTTCTGGGGGAATATCAGGTCAAGGTCCCCGAGGAAAGATCCACGGAGAGCACATGGAAAAAGGCATACGGACTCAAAGCCTTCTCGCCTATCGCAGAGGG
>JAETSS010000005.1 GCA_021769545.1 Eubacterium sp. | reverse complement strand
TGAGCTGTCTTATGCATGTGCTCATTTCATCCAGCGCTTCGACTGCGCCAAGCTGTTCCATATGGGACACTATGCCCTCGCACTGCATGTCGCCGCAGGCTTTGCTTTTGGAAAGGCTGTCCTTTTCAAGAAGCAGTACATCTACGCCTTCCTTGGCAAGATATGCTGCACATATGGCTCCTGCGGGACCTGCGCCCACTATTATCACATCTCTTTTCACTGCAGTCATATCTGAACCTCCTCCGAACCTGTCTGCTGCACATTGGCTGCTTCAGCGGAAGCGAGCTTCCTCAATGTTATCGCTCCTGCAGGACATACTCTCTCGCATATGCCACAGCCTATACAGCTTTCACCTATCTGCATGCGATATCCGCAGCCCAGGCACCTTGATGCTTCCAGCTCCGCCTGCTTCCTGTCAAACAGACATCTGCCCGTCTCAAATCCGCCGGTGTCCCTGCGCCCTTCGAATATCTCGTATTTCTGTACGTCACCGTTCTTTTCCTTTTCGCTGCTGTCTCTCAATCGCGCATTCTTGGCGATGTCCTCCGACTCCATGAAGCTGCATACGGTAGCTGCTGCCGCATGGCCTGCTTCCACTGAACTCATATCGAAATCGCCTATTGCAAATACCCCGTATACGCTCGTAACAAGGCGCTCGTCGGTGGTGATATATCCGCTTTCGTCCATCTCCAGCTTAGGATTTTTCAATGATATCCCGTATGTATCCGGACATGATGTTTCACCTAAGACTATCGTATCGCAGGAGATGTCTATATCTATATTCCTTTCGGATACTCTGCACTTTATCCCGGTGAGAACGCCGTCCTTCTTGTTTATTCCCATAAGCTCCACTCCGGTAACGAGGTTCACTCCCTCGTCCAGTGCCGCCGATATAGAGGCCACGCCGTCCCTCAGACTTCCCTTTCCAAGAGGAGAAAGCACGGTAACCTGTGCATGACGCTCTCTGATCATTCTCGCGATATCGAAGGTCATCTCGTCACAGCCTGTAACGATGACCTGCTGTCCCAGATCTTCTATCGTCTCGTTATTGAGCAGTCTTCCCATGAGGGAAACCGATTCGAAAACTCCGCGGCTGTCTGCGTTTTTCATATCAGGCAGCATCCCTCTCGATTCTCCGATAGCAAAAAGTACGGCTTCGTAACCGCCTGAAAGCAATGCGTCGATGTTAGGCTTCACACCTGCCTGGATGCCGCATACCGTTTCTATGCCGGAGGCCTCCAGCTTTGCAATACCTACCTTCAACAGCTCCTTATCTACCCGCTTAGATGAAGACAGCCACATATACCTGCCTCCCAGCGCCGGGTACTTTTCGAAGATCGTCGGCATGTATCCGACCTTTGCCAGATCCACTGCTGCGGTAATGCCCGCTATGCCGCCGCCTATGACTGCGACCTTCCGTTTCAGCTCACCGCTTTCCGTCTTATATGAAAATACCGGCATCTCTTCCTCTATCCCGGCGTCCCGCAGGATGGAAGCTATGTCCACTGCAGGCTTCTGGTCGATCTCAGTCTCGTCGCTTTCTCTCAGCACAGTCTCAAACTGAGGCACGATGCCTGCGATGTTCTCCGGATATATTATTGCAGCATCCGGCGCATTCTCCAGGATATGCCCGCGGCCTGCTTCCGCCGAACCGTGAAGCTCGGCGGCGATGGAAGCTGCAGCCTCCTTTCCGGACGCCATGGCCTCTGCCACGGAACTGCTTTCCATGATGGCATCTCCGCATGCAAAGAGCATCTTTTTATTGGTCCTGTATAAACGGTCTACCTTGAGTCTGCCGTTTGGATATGTCTCCGCGTTGCTTATCTTTTCCGCGCTGCACTTCCTGCCTGTAGCGAAGACCACCGTATCGCAGAATACATTGAACTCGCTGCCCTTGATCTGCTGGATACGGGCTCTGCCCATGTCATCCTCGATGTATTCGACTCTTATGAGCTCCACTGCTTTGACATTTCCGTCTTCGTTTATTATCTGCTTTGGACTGACCAGAGTCTCGAATCCGACACCCTCCTGCTGCAGCGCATCTACGCTGTTTGCCGATATCTGCAGATCATCGGGTGCATCGACAGCACAGCAAGTGACGTTCTTTCCCTGTCTGCGCAGCAGCCTTGCCGCATTTGCAGCCAGCTCACCGCCGCCGATGACTACGATATCATCGCCCAGAGCTATGCCTTCATCCTCCCGGCCGCTCAGCTGTCTCATGAGGCTCACGCCGTCGTATACCATATGGGAATCCGCCCCCGGGATATCTTCCATGATTCCCCAGGAGGCTCCCACAGCAACGAGACACGCCGCGAAGCCTTCATCGAAAATATCCTCCAGCGTGCAGTCCTCGCCGATGCTGCAGTCATATCTCACCTTTATTCCCACTGACAGCAGACGGTCTATTTCCTCTGCAAGTCTCTGCTTATCCATTCTGAATGACGGCACGCCCCAGCTGAGAGCGCCGCCCGGTCTCTTATCCTTTTCGAATACGGTAACCTCATAGCCTGCTTTGGAAAGCTCGAAGGCTGCCGTAAGTCCCGCAGGTCCCGCACCGATGACGGCTACCCTTTCGCTGAATCTTCTCACATGTTTATACGGTCTCTGCTCCGATCTCGAAAGTATGTAGCTTTCAAGTCCTCTCATGTTTATCGGTGCATCCAGCATGAGTCCGCGCTTGCAGTAATCCTGGCAGGTCTGCCCGCATATGGATGCGCATACCCACGGCATGGGGTTCTTATCTGCTATCAGCTCATATGCACCTTCGATATCGCCGCGTCTTACAAGAGTCGATACCGCCTGAGGTACTATACCCAGAGGACAGCTTAGCGAGCATACGGCCTGAGTCGCCAGCTCACGGGCATCCTCGAAAAATTTTGCCGAGGTCTCGCTGCCTTTGCCTTCGCCGCAGTCGGGGAACATGCAGTATACCGTCTTCTGCTGCTCCTTGATGGCGTCTGTCGGACATATATCGCTGCATTTTCCGCAGTTTATACACAGCTTATCGCTTATTACCGCTTCGCGTTTCTTATCTATCGTTAAATTGAATTTCATGATTTCCTCCCTGCATGCCATCAGAAAATTTCCAGAGCTGCCAAATCGTCCTTAAGCTCCGTACACTGCTTTGCCGGAAGTATATCTCCGATCATATTCGAGGCCGCCTCGGGATCGAGATACGTGATCCTGTTTTCCGTGACCCATTTCCTGCACAGTCTGATAAAACCGTAATCCCGAAGTCCCGTCCATTTGAAATACACGTTTCTCCGTGCGAGAATGAATATCAGTCTCGCCATGGGATCCCATCTTATTTCTTCATCAAGATATCTCATCTCGGGAGTATCGCTGTAGTTGTGATCGAACTCCTGACTTATCCTTTTTATCTGTTTTTCTATGGCCTTCAGGCGTTTCTGGCCTTTTCGCCCTTCGTAAAAGCTTTGTTCCGCTGGCATACCGGCACCTCCTTCATCACCTGATTATATCACGCTTATGGGCGTGTGTTCAACATCAAGACAGGAAGGAGATGGTATTTGCGATAGTTTCATGTGGAAAGGATGTCGTTACTGATTTCCCTGACGGCAGCTATGGCCTCGTCGATATCGTTTTCCGACGTATATATACCGGGACAGAATCTCACGCAGCCGGTATCCGCCGTTCCTATGGTCTCGTGGGCTATGCCGCTGCAATGGAAGCCGGCCCTTACCGCGATGGCGTATCTGTCATTGAGGGTGGCTGCCAGTTCCTCGCAGTCGAAGCCCTCAAGATTCATTGCGACAACCGCCGTCTTTTCACGTGTATCCTCCGGGCCGTAGACGGTAACGCCCGGTATGGCGGCAAGGCCGCTCTGCAGCTTTTCCGTGAGCCGCCTTTCATGCTCCTCGATGACGTCTACGCCTATCTTGTTTATCACTCTGGCCGCCGCGCCCAGTGCGATGATCCCCGGGCTGTTCACCGTGCCTGCCTCATAGCCCTCCGGAAAATCCGTCGGCTGCTCCCTTTCCTTGGATCTGCTGCCCGTCCCGCCTTCCATCACGGTACGCAGGCTGAGTCCCGGTCTTATGTAAAGCAGTCCTGTTCCCTGAGGTCCCAGCAGTCCTTTGTGTCCGGGGGCTGCCAGGAGGTCTATATGCTGTTTTTTCACATCTATGTCCATATGGCCTGCGCCCTGGGCCGCATCGACCATGAAAAGGATGCCGTTGCGCACCGCCATCTTGCCTATGGCTTCCAGCGGCATTTTCGTCCCCGTCACGTTGGATGCTGCGGTGATGACTATCAGTTTCGTTTCAGTTCTTATGGCCTTTCTGATGTCTTCGGGTGATATCCTGCCTTCCCGGTCGCATTTGATGATGCTGGTTTCAATATCGTTTTTCGCCAGCTTGTGGAGAGGGCGGATCACCGAATTATGCTCCATGGACGATGTTATCACGTGGTCGCCGGGTCTCAGCAGTCCTTTCAGCGCTGTGTTTATGGCTTCGGTGCAGTTCTTGGTGAATACCATCCTGCCCGGATCGTCTATGTTGAAGATGCGTGCAATGGAAAGTCTGGCCTTGAATATCTCCTGCGCTGTCCTCGCCGCCATAAAATGGCCTGCCCTTCCGGGGTTGGCACAGTAGTTCATCATCACATCCGTCAGCGTCTCCATGACCTCCGGCGGCTTGGGATATGAGGTCGCTCCGTTATCCAAATAAATCATATACATACCTCCGTTATCGATACAAAAAAATACAGGCTATGGAATATGCTTCCTTAGCCTATATTAATGATATGCTTATGATCCCAATGAGGTTCTGGATGATATCAGATCCTCCAGTTTCTGTCGGCGATCCTTGCAAGCAGTGATTTTCTGACGGTTATCGCTTCCTCGGGGCACATTTCCTGACAGCAGTAGCATTTGATGCATTTGCTGTAATCATATGCCGCTGTGCCCTTGCCGTCACTGCCTTTTCTCACATGGACTGCCTTTCTTTCCACGGGACAGGCGCTGACGCATATCCCGCATCCGACGCAGCGGTCCTTTATGACTACGGGCTTCTTTTCGAGGAAAGGCGCCAGAAACCTTATGGGTTTCAGGGAGCCCCTGTATTCAGCGCTGCGCTGTACGTTGAAGCTGCTGTCGCCGTATTTCTTTTTTGTATCGTCTATCGACAATACGCCATCTTCATCCACCACTTCTATGTCCGTCATCGTTCCCACGCCCTGCTCCATACCGCTGACATTGGTGGGCACCAGCTCCGGTCTCAGATCTATTAGATGACAGAAGACCGTATCCAGCGCGACAGGGTCCGTCGATGCCAGTATCACGTTCATGGCCTTGGGCGTGCCTGACTGGGGTCCGTTGCCCTCCATTGCCATGATGCCGTCCATGATGTGAAGCTGCGGCTTTACGAGAAGATTCAGATCTGCCATCATCTTGGCGAAGACCTCTGCGGTGGCGAATTTCGCATGTGATGCGCTCTTATTGACGCCGTATACGCATCCGAAGGTATTCTTGACGGCACCTGTGATACGCTCAAGCTGATGGGTCTTCATCTTGCATACGTTTATTATCCCGTCGGCGTTTATTATCTCATTGCACAGTACAAATCTGTCGGCGACCCTTCCTTGGGGAAAATCCACCTGTGTGCCGTGCTCGAAGTCACCGATGGGTATGCCCAGCCTGTCGGCTGCCGCCTTGATGCCGCATTCCTCCGCCACCTTTTCCACCTTGATGACGGGGTTTCCCGGAGAATCTCCGTATTTCAAATTCGTATAGCCGTTTTTCTGCAATAGCTTTCCCACTGCCGCGAAGACCTCGGGGTGTGTCGTACATGCCTTTTCAGGCTCCGTTTTGGCCAGGAGGTTCGGTTTCAGAACTATCTTACTGTCGCGGTCCAGCGGCTTTTCTCCTGTCGATAAAACGTGCTCCAGCCCGCCGAGAAGCCGGGCGGCGCGGAGCACTGCGCTTTCCACGGCCTGCGGCTCATAGCTGCAGCATTTGACAACAGCCACCCGGGATACTGCATGCCTATTCCTTTCCATCTTCCGCCTCCATACTGCCGCTTATAGGGACCGCTTCACCAAGGAAGGTCGGCTGCGGCTTGAATATCCACTTGACTACGTCTTTATCCCGTGCCAGCACCTCTCTGACCT
The DNA here is from genome assembly GCA_021769545.1 of Eubacterium sp. The sequence continues at coordinate 9,102 of JAETSS010000005.1, read as the reverse complement.
CGCGGAATTCCTGACCGGAATAGGTATACTGGTCCGAGGCGGCGCCCATGGCGGTGATGCCCATTCGCTCACAGCCGTACAGGGCCCGGTCAAGGTGATACGTCTGGGTCGCCACGATCATGCTGTCTACCTCGAAGATGTATTTGGCTCTGTATACCGACTCGTATGTGGAAAATCCCGCGTGATCCATGAATATGTCTTTTTCATCGACGCCATTCTGCACAGCGTAGTCCTTCATGGTCTGGACTTCGTTGTATACGATCTGCCCGTTGTCTCCCGAAAGCAGCAACTTCGGCGCAACGCCTTTGTGATAGAGATCTATGGCCGTATCGAGGCGGTCTCTCAGCATGGGGCTCGGCGTACCGTCGGAGTTCACCGACGCTCCCAGCACCATGATGCACTGCGGCTTTATCTCCGAAAGCTCCGCTGCCTCTTCCTCGGAAGCAGCATCGTCAGGGCCTTCGTATACCGCGCCTATACTGCTTTCGGTGCTTTTGACGACGTAAACGTTGAGACCTATCACCAGTATTATCATTATTATCGCTATTTTTATCAATGTAAAAAATATCCGCGTAAGGATATTTCCGTGTTTCTCTCTTTTACTCATAACGCTTCTATTATATCTGGTTTTTATGTTTGTTTAAAGAAATATATACATTTTTTAGATTTTGTTTGTCAGCATAAATTTATTTGGTTTTTATTGTTGACATATAACAATATCAGCAGTATATTATTGTTGTAACATTGGACTTTGCAATGGTTTTGTTGTAAAATGAAGATGCTTGAAAAACGATAAAAATATTTAATATAAAAGGAGAACGTCATGAATTATAATTTTCCAATCACGAAAAACCCAAATCCTAAAGCAAAGCCGGATCCTAATACATTGAGATTCGGTACTGAATTTACAGACCACATGTTTATCATGGAATACGAGGACGGCAAAGGCTGGCACGACGGAAGGATCGTTCCTTACGGACCGCTTTCTCTCGATCCTGCCGCTGTTGTTTTCCACTATGCACAGGAAATGTTCGAAGGCCTCAAGGCATACAAGACTCCTACAGGCAAGGTACAGCTTTTCAGACCTGACATGAACGCCAAGAGAACCAACAAGACAAACGACAGACTTTGCATCCCTCAGATAGATGAAGATCTTTATGTTGAAGCTATCAAGGCTCTCGTAAAGGTAGACGCTGACTGGATCCCTCAGAAGGAGGGCACTGCTCTTTACATCAGACCGTTCATCATCGCTGACGAAGCGTTCCTGGGCGTTCGCCGCTCAACACACTACAAGTTCATCATCATACTGAGCCCTGTAGGCCCTTACTACGAAGGCGGCCTCACTCCTACCAAGCTCTACGTTGAGGATAAGTATGTAAGAGCTACAGACGGCGGTACAGGCGAGGCCAAGTGCGGCGGAAACTATGCAGCAAGCCTCAAGGCACAGGAAGAAGCTCATGCAAAGGGCTATGAACAGATCCTGTGGCTGGACGGAGTTCAGAGAAAGTACGTTGAAGAAGTCGGAACATCCAATGCATTCTTCGTGATCGGAGATGAAGTTGTGACAGCTCCGCTGGACGGAACTATCCTGCCGGGAATCACGAGAAATTCGGTTATCGCACTCCTCAAAAAGAAGGGCGTAAAGGTTTCCGAAAGAAAGCTTGCCATCGACGAAGTAGTCGAAGCTTACAAGCAGGGGCAGTTCAAGGAAATGTTCGCTTCCGGAACTGCTGCAGTTATCTCCCCTGTAGGCGAGCTGAAATACAAGGATGTTGAAATGGTAATCAACAATGGAGAGATAGGACCTATCGCTCAGGAGCTCTACGATACTATCTACGGAATCCAGACAGGAACCGTTGAAGACGATATGGGTTGGACTGTTGAGGTTAAATAACCACTTATATAGTTGAGATAATGCAAAGCCGACTGCACCGGGTTTTACGGCGGTCGGCTTTTTTGTTGTGCAGGGAAGGGTGTTGGAATCCGGGGGCTTATGTGCCCTTGCCGTTCTCTTGCCGGTCGGTCATTCCAAAGATTTCGGTTCTGACGGCGCTGTCCTTTGGAATCCGGCCACTTACACGACTTGGTTAGGCGGCGATTCCAAAGATTGCAGCCCTGGCAGCACTGTTTTTTGGAAAAAACAGCTTGCAGGAGCGCTTTTGCCGTATAAATTCCAAAGGATCACGGTATACTGCCCGTTGTTTTTGGAATTCACCTGCAAATCCGGGCATATAAGGGGTGATATTCCAAAAATCGCAGCCTGAATGCTGCGATTTTTTGGAATGCATCGATGGATATCATGGCTCAATATCACTTCCTCGATACCGCCATAACGTTTTTCAAAACGCCAAACAGCACTCCTGCGCATGGCCAGATTATCCATGTGCTCGCCCATGCGCCGGTCAGAAAGCTTATAAACAGATATATGGCAGACACCGCGCTCCAGTAGACACCGGAAAATCTTTCGCTGATGCGGTTAGCGATTTTTCCTCGGCGGTCGTATTCGCCTTCTTCAAGGAGCTTGCAGAAGCTTCCATATATCATTCCCGACCACACGAACAGAAAGACTCCGATACCTGCGAAAAACAACAGTACATCGACACAGCAGATATATACTATGTCGGCGGAATCAAAGGCAGCCACGACAAAGAGAGGTATCACGCTTACTATGCACAGCACAACGCCGATGGAGATACATATTTTATGCAGAGGTTCAAAATCCTCTTTTCTGGAAATGACCAGCGAAAACGCGTCTTCATCGAGCCTCACGGGAGTTCGTTCCAGATATTCGTACTTTTTGAGCTGCATGCCCTTCATGACGAACACCAGCACGGCAGCCGCCGCTATCAGCAGCAGTACGACCATCCCGATGCCGCCTGCCATATTGTCAGTCATATCTATGATGTGGCATTCAGAAAGTCCGCCCAGCAGTATCAGTACCACAGGCGACAGTATGCATGCAAATACTCCTGCTGCGATATGCTTAGCCGTATGTGCCACCAGATCGAGATAATATTCCGTTTCAGGCAGGGTCATTATCACCTCGTCGTCTGCCTGAAATCTGTCATTCGAGCCGTATCCCGAATAGGAGCCGCCGCCATCCGAATGGTTTGCGCCGCCACCGCCGCTTTCCGGGGTTTCCATGTCGATCTCCGCAGCGCCTTCCGGGGCACTCTGCTCTGCACAGTCGTCTTCACTATCCTTTATCAGATAATCGGTACTGACTCCGAATATATCGCTCAGCTTTATGATCTTGTCCAGATCCGGCGTCGATGATGCGCTTTCCCATTTTGATACGGACTGTCTGGAAACATCAAGCCTGGCTGCCAGTTCCTCCTGGGACCATCCGTTCTGTTTCCTCAGTTTTATTATTTTTTCCGATAATGCCATTGCTTCCTCCTGTCTCATTTCCTTATATCTGAAATACTTTTCCCTTTTCGATTTTTCCGGAGTCATCATATCAAAAAAGCTGTGAGCGGGCAACCAAGCACGCTTTGAAATGTGTCAACCGGCAGTTGCGAAGGCGTTTTTTCGCTGATTTCAAGCCGGTTACGCTCGTTTGCCCCACTCATTTATACAGCGATTTTCTGTATTTCCAAACTTGTATCCCGAAGGATATCAATATCACCAGATACAGAACGAACAGCACGGAAAAGATACAGGTGAACGTTTTTGCGAGGGGTTCTGCACGATGACTCTGCATCACCATCTGCGGTATTATAACGCAAAGCAGTATGATGATCAGTGGCAATATACGTCCTCTGAACACACGCTTTATCATATCAAATCTGGACGCGTCGTCGCAGAAGATCTCTTCCCTGCCCGTCATCTCGGAAACGGGTTTTCTGAAATAGCTGTAGCCGACAAAGTCCTGTATGTATTCCCAGCCGCAGTCGCTGAACATCTGCAGATAATCTTCACGTGCGACCCGGCCATCCTGATTGTAATCCAGCTGATACACCACATCCTCGGGCTCGCACCTTTCGAAACGGTATATCCCCGGCAGACTCACCTTTACAAACCGCCATCCGTCGCTGTGCCGTTCCTGCAGATAATCCTGTTCCTGCCTCCACTGAGTTACCGTAAAAAATCTGAATTCCGTCTTTCTGTCTTTATTCTTCATGCTCCTGCACCTCCGACATATTTTTGTAAAGTCTCCTGATCCGCTTCATCTCAAGTTCCAGCACGCGCCGCCCCAGCTCCGTGATGATATAGATCTTTCGCTTTTCCTCCGTCCGTACGAATTCTATGAGCCCGTCCTTTTCCATTTTGGAAAGGCTCCCGTACATGGTCCCCGGGCTTATTACGATCTCGCCGTCCGTCAGCTCCGCCACCCGTTGGACGATGCCGTATCCGTGAGTCTCCTGTCTAAGACACATCAGGATATAAAATCCGGTTTCCGTCATAGGTACATATACTTTTCTTATATGTTCGTCCATATGCTTCTCCTGTTGCTGTATAGCCGTTATTGACGTCCCCCTACCGAACGTAAGGAGCTGCCTGTATTGTCGATCTAACTTATATTACCCTGCGATGTATCGAAGTTCGATATATCGCATATACATTATCGCACTGCGATATATGTTTGTCAACAAAAAACAGGCGTATCAGAGAATATTTTTCTCTCCGTACGCCTGTTTTTATCGGATTCCTACAGCTTTCTCAGCAAGTCGACCACCTGGATCTTTTCAGCCGCTGTATCCGAGGCTTCCTTTATTATCTTTGCGGGAACGCCTGCCACTACCACTCCGGCAGGAACATCGTCCACAACTACGGCTCCGGCTGCAACTACTGCGCCTTTTCCTATGCGGCATCCTTCCAGCACTACTGCATTGGCTCCGATGACAACGTCGTCCTCAACGATGACAGGCTGCGCGCTTGGAGGTTCGATAACGCCTGCCAGCACTGTGCCGGCCCCGATATGGCAGTTCTTTCCTACCGTAGCTCTGCCGCCCAGTACGGCTCCCATATCTATCATGGTTCCTTCACCGATGACAGCGCCGATGTTTATTACTGCGCCCATCATGATGACCGCATTGTCACCGATCTCAACCTTGTCTCTGATGAATGCGCCCGGCTCTATCCTTGCCTTGACGTTTTTCATATCGAGAAGCGGTATCGCGGAATTCCTGCAGTCGTTTTCGATAACATAATCCTCTATATTATCGGCATTGGCGTCGAGTATATCCTTTACCTGCTCCCAGTCTCCGAACACGATCTTATCTCCCGTGCCGAAAACCTGACAGCCTGCAAAATCGACAGGTGCCTTTTCCTTTACATAAACCTTGACAGGTGTTTTCTTCTCTGCATTTCCTATAAATTCTATTATTTCCTTTGCTTCCATCTTTTGTACTTTATCCTCCTTGTTTGGGTTTTCTCCTAGCCGAACAGCACGTCTTCCATACTGTAAAGTCCCGCCTCTGCGTCCTTTGCAAAGGCTGCGGCTGTCAGGGCTCCCGCTGCGAATATCTTCTTGGAGCCTGCCGTATGCTTCACTTCCAGTATCTCATCTTCTCCTGCATATATCACCGTATGCTCTCCTGCGATATTGCCTGCTCTGATGGCATGGACGCCGATCTCCTTACCGCGCTTCCTGTTGCCTTCTCTGCCGAAGATATGGTCGTACTTTCCTTCTCCGTCTGCTGCCGCCAGCAGCATCTTTGCCGTACCGCTCGGTGAATCCAGCTTCTTGTTGTGATGCTTTTCTATGATCTCGATATCGAAGGCATCCTCCAGTATCGGCGTGATCTCGGCGATGACTCGCTTCATCACATTGACGCCCAGCGAATAGTTTGCCGAAAATACAACAGGGACTGTTTCTGCCAGTTCATCTATATCCGCAAGCTGGGCATCACTGAATCCCGTAGTGGCGATGACTGCAGGGCACTTATTGGCTTTGCAGTAATCGACGAGCATCTGCAGATTGGCCGGATTGCTGAAATCTATTATAACATCTACATCCTCAAGATCGTCCGGTTTCTGACCTTCCATGGGCTCTATTATTCCCGCAAGCTCAAAGCCGTCCTTTTCTTCTGTCATCTTAGCGAGCACCTGGCCCATGGCGCCGCTTCCTAAAATAGCTATCTTCATAATATTCCCCCTAAATCAGTTTTTATATCCTTCACCGGTCCTAACGCACACACAATTCCCCGGTCATTATCTTTTCTGACGGACCTTCCATATAGACATTTCCGTCCTCAGCGAGATCTATATTGAGGCTTCCCAGCTTCAGCTTCACCGCCGCGCTTTTGCCGCAAAGTCCGTGTGCATTGGCAGCCACCACCGAAGCACATGCCCCGGTCCCGCATGCCAGCGTCATGCCTACGCCTCGCTCATATGTCTTGACCGCCAGCGTTCCATCGTCTATTACCTTTACAAAATTCACATTGGTTTTTTCCGTAAACGTCGGATGGTTGCAGAGCTCTTCGCCCACTGCCGGAATATCGAAAACATCAAAATCATCTACGAACACCACCGTGTGGATGGTACCCATGAACAGGCTGCTTACTGCCACGTCCGTACCGTCTCTGAGCTTTATGCTGCGTTCGAAGCAGTCTTCGTCATCAGTCTCCACCTTGATGCTTTCCTTTGTATAGACAGGCTTACCCATGTTTATCCTTACTCTGAAAGGCTCCGTGCATGCGACATCCACTATCATGTCCCCGGCGAGAGTCTTTACGGGATAAGTTGTCTGTGCCGCGATGCCTTCCTCACGGCAAAAATGGGCGAAACATCTGATTCCGTTGCCGCACATAGGGGCTCTGCTGCCGTCGCAGTTGTAGAACACCATTTCCAGCGCAGGATTTTCCCTTACGACGATCATGCCGTCGGCACCTATCCCCGTATTGATATCGCAGGCTCTCTGTGCAAGAGCCGGATATTCTTCCGGACTGACCTTTTCTTTCAAAAGTTCACTTTCCTTTATTATCACGAAGCTGTTGCCGCAGCCGTGATATTTTGAACATAAAATCATGATTTTTCCCTCCGGCTAAACTTCCAGGCTGTATTGATCTTCGTATGTCTCGCGTCTCATGACGAGCTTTGCTTTGCCGTCCTTTGCAAAGACTACCGCAGGCCTTCCCAGCCTGTTGTAATTGCTCGCCATGGAATATCCGTAGGCTCCGGTGGAATACACTGCAAGAAGATCTCCCGGCTCGGCTTTCGGAAGTTTTATCTCATGTATAAGTATATCTCCCGATTCGCAATTCTTTCCTGCTACGCAGTATGTTATTTCTGCATTTTCCGATAATTTCTCGGGAAGGGAGCCTGTGTATTCGGCATCGTACAGCGCCGGTCTTATGTTGTCGCTCATGCCTCCGTCCACGAAGATATAGTTCTTGTCTCCGCTCTTTTTCATGTCTCCTATGGTGTAAAGTGTATAGCCCGCTTCGCCCACCATGGATCTTCCCGGCTCGGTTATCAGCTTCGATATGCTTACGCCGTTCTTCTCAAGGGCTGCTTCCGCATATCCCACCAGATTTGCGCACATTTCGCCCAGAGATACCGGCTTGTCCTCTTCGACATATCTGATACCGAAACCTCCGCCGATGCTGAGCTCCATGCCGTCAAGTCCCATGGATGCTTTCATGTCGGCGAGGAAGCCTATCATGGTGCCGAGGGCCTTTTCAAAAGACCCGGAATCCACGATCTGGGAGCCTATGTGACTGTGGAAGCCTGCCAGCTTTATCAGATCGCTTTCCGCCAGCTTGTTTACTACGGCTTCGATCTGCTCCTTGTTTTCGATGTATATACCGAACTTGGAATCCGGCTTGGACGTCATGATGTACTCATGAGTGTGGGCCGAGATCCCCGGATTTATCCTCAAAAGCGCTTTGGCGCCTGCTTTCTTTTTCTCTGCGATGGCCAGCAGTCTGTCGCACTCCATGATGTTGTCGATGACGAAATATCCCACCCCGGCATCCAACGCCATTGCGATTTCCTCATCGCTCTTGTTGTTGCCGTGGAAATACACCTCGCTCATGTCTACGCCCGTCTTTATGGCGCAGTAAAGCTCACCGCCGCTTACTACATCAAATCCCAGTCCTTCGTCCGCAAGGAGCCTGAACAGCGTCTTTGACGAAAAGGCCTTCGATGCATAGACCACCTGCGTATCGAATTTTTCCGATGCAAAATTCGTTACTGCAGCCTTTGCCTGACTTATTATCTTAGATTCATCGTACACGTAAAGAGGAGTTCCGAACTCGTCTGCCAGACTGCGGCAGCTCACTCCTCCGATCTGTAAATTTTCCATGATCATTCCTTCTTCCTGTATTGTTATATATATGAAAAAGTCAGTAAGGCTTCCCTACTGACTCGTACACCAAGCTAAGTTCATTAAGGATAGCTCAACTGCCGAGATCCGACTCAGCAGACAGTCATATGGCTGTTGACCATATGCCCACCGCAGCCACATGCCTGAAGCTCCGGTTCGGCGGCATCGCCTCCAAGTAAGTCATTGTCTGCCGACCACTTATCTCTTCATCTTATCCGCACCTCTATCATATATACTGCTGTCAGTATACTAAATAATGCATGATTATGCAAGAGGTAATTGGAGATACGTTATCGATCACAGATCATTATTTATAAATCTGATATTTCCTCCTCAGTGAGGCCGGTGTTTTCTGCGATGATATTTATAGGGATCCCGGCTGATTTTAAATTGCGGGCGATCATCAGCTTGCCTTCCAACAAGCCCTGAGTTCTGCCCTCGGCTCTGCCACGCGCTTCTCCTTCCGCTCTTCCGCGTGCTTCTCCCTTAGCTTCGCCTTCCTCTAGTCCCCTGAGATAGCCATCGTTTTCTCTTATGGCTTCACATTCTTCTCTCGTTAATTCATGACACAATATACTCATAATCTCACCACCGTTTTTCTTAAGGAAGTCTTTTAGCAATCCTTCCTTCATACATTCATCAATGGTCTTCTCTACCGCCTGCTGCAGCTTCATATCTCTTGCTTTTCCCCTTATCATATATATGAATCTGCTGTATTCATTGAGAGTCTTACATCTTTTCAGAAGCTCCGCGCCTTTTTCGTAGTTGACATTGATGACTTTTACTATTACTTCTAGTGGTATTTTATCACATTTACAGATAAATGCATC
>JAETSS010000315.1 GCA_021769545.1 Eubacterium sp. | reverse complement strand
CTTTTTCTATAGTACCACATGCCGCAGTCCGCAGCCACATTTTTTCCGAAAATCCGGGTAAGCGTCGCGATCCATTCCATCAGCCCCAAAAAAGCCGCCGACACGGCGAATACATCGTCGATGCGGCGGTCTTTCCATATCATTGTTTATTTAGGCTTATACATCTCCCTCTTGAGCTGTGTAAAGTCATTGCTCGAAAGCGGAGTTTTCTCAACGCAGTATACCGGCATCTGTCTCTTAGCCAGCTCTGCAAAATACGGGATCGCAGGGACACCTTTTTCTGCTCCGAATGCGCCCTTTTCCGTGATCTGTCCGTTGTAGATCATCTGAGCCACGATCGAAGGCGGAACTCCCGTATCAAGCGCGCCTGCCATGAAGCCCCACTTTTCACTTGTTCTGATAACACACTCAACGGTTATTTCCTTTTCAACGCCGTCCTTTGTTCCTGTCAATACAGCTCGGAGAACATCGCAGTCGTTGAGCTCGCCGTCATTGCTTCCGTCGTATCTTTCAAGATATCTGTTGACTACAGCCACCATAGTCCTCAGCGGATTGGATTCCTGTCCTCCCGCCATAACAGGCTCCTCGGATGCAAAGCCCAGGTCTGCCAGGAAGCTTATCCTTTCTTCAAATTCAGCAGGAAGGGAAAGCTTGAAGCTTGCATTTTTTATTCCCTTGTCCTTGAATGAGCTTGCGAACTGTACAGGCTCCGAATGGATGCAGTAGAATGCCTCTGCAGGTCCGATAGGCTCCGTGAACGGGATCATTTCCTTACCGCTTCCCGCAGGAACAGGCTGCAGCTCTCCGTCCTTAAGGATCCACGGCTCCAATGTGTGTTCTTCCATGACCGTCAAAAGCGAGTAAGGTATACCTATGACAGCATCCGTTTTCGTAAAGTCACCGCATGCGCAGATAGCCTTCGCTTCTTCTATGGTATCCAACTGGCTTGCCGCATATCCCGCCATTACATTCATGGTGCCCGGCGTACTTCCCATACCCAGTATGGCCGTAAGTCCCGCTGCCTTGAACTCATCGTTTAATTCCAACTGCTGCTTAGTTACATGGAACAGACCGCCCAGGTCTATGTAGTTGGCATGCACTTCAAGGCACGCTTTCATGATATCTATATTCCAGTTGTACTGTACGCAGTTGAGTACGACATCGGCTCCCGTAATGACCTCTATGAGCCTGTCGTGATCTCTTACATCGAGCTGTACCGCCTTGAGACCGAATTTACCTGCTACATCCTGAGCTTTTTTAAAATCGTAATCCGCAATGACGATCTCCTTTTCGCCCGGGCTCAGTTCCTTGTCGCAAAGATCCGTACAGCATATGTTTCCCTGTAAGCCTGCTCCTAAAATAACTAATTTCATCATGATGATTTCTCCTTTCGCATATTATTTCAAGTTATATTAATATCATTTAGCATAATGCAAACCCTGCAATCAGATACCCTATAAAAGCAACCCCCGCAGCTATCAATGCATACGGTATCTGTGTCAATGCATGATCCATGTTCTCTATTCCGGCTGCAGATGACGACAGTACTGTTGCATCCGAG
>JAETSS010000314.1 GCA_021769545.1 Eubacterium sp. | reverse complement strand
GTGCTATGATATAAGAACAAATGAACGATTGAAAATGGTATGAATAATCTGTATAATAGAAGAAAGAGTGATAATACATGGATGGGTATGACAGGCTTTGTGATGACGAGGAACGCGCAAAGGCACGGGCAGTTGTGAATCTGGTATCCGATTTAAATAGTAGTGTGTTTGAACAGATTGTCAGTGGAGGTAAGAGTATGAGTGAGGCATTGAAGGAAATGATTCTGCCAGAGCTTGGCGAGTTAAAGGTGATTATTGCAAATAAGGATGCAGAGCTTGCAGAGAACAGGGCGGAGCTGGCAGAGCGCCAAGCGGAGATCGCTCAAAAGGATGCAGAGATCGCGGAGTTAAAGCGCATGCTTGCAGAGCGGGGCGAAGGTTGAGAGGGTTATCTGAATACGAGACATATTCCTGAACGTTTTAGGGGGTGATGACATGTCGGATATGTCGCGGGCGACAGCCGAAGAGATGCAGGACAGTGAAATAGAGAACAGTGAAACAGAAAAAGGGGATTCTGAGAGCAAGGAATTTGACGTGAAGGAAGAACTGCACAAGCTTCCGAATAAGCCTGGCGTGTATATCATGCATGATGTGGATGACACGATCCTCTATGTGGGGAAGGCAAAGAACCTGCATAACAGGGTGCGTTCTTATTTTAAGGAAAATATCGGGCGCGGACCGCAGATCGACAAGATGGTATCGCTGATCGCGCGGTTTGAGTATATCGTGACGGATTCGGAGCTGGAGGCACTGGTACTGGAAAATAATCTGATCAAGGAATACGCCCCGAAATACAATACACTGCTAAAGGATGATAAGACATATCCTTATATCAAGGTGACGCTGGGGGAGGAGTATCCGCGTGTCATGTCCGTGCGCCAGATGAAGAAGGATAAGGCAAAATACTTTGGACCTTTTACTAACGGAGGGGTGAAGGAGAGCATTGACCTGATCAATAAGCTCTACCAGTTGCGGACATGCAACAGGAAGCTGCCGCGGGACTTCGGGAAGGAGCGCCCCTGCCTGAACCATCATATCGGCCAGTGCTGTGCTCCTTGTCAGGGAACTGTTTCCCGGGAGGAGTACGCACAGCGGATCGACCAGGCGATCGACTTCCTGAACGGAAAGCAGCAGCCCATTATCAGGGAGCTTAAGGAAAAGATGCAGCAGGCTTCGGAAAAGATGGATTTTGAGGAGGCGATCCGATACCGTGACCTGATCGAGAATGTCAAAAAGGTCAGCGAGACGCAGAAGATGTCTGACAATGTGGGCGAGGATAAGGATATCATCGCGCTTGCGATCGATGGAAACGAGACGGTCGTGCAGGTCTTTTTCCTGCGCAATGGCAAGCTGATCGGCAGGGAGCACTTTTATATGATGCAGGTTGAGGAACCGACGGCGGACAATATCCTCACAAGTTTTGTAAAACAGTTCTATGCGGGTACGCCGTTTATACCAAGGGAGATCATGCTGCAGGAACCGATCGAGGACATGGAGCTGGTGGAGCGCTGGCTGACGAGCCGCAAGGGCGCACGTGTCCATCTGAGAGTGCCATTAAAGGGGGCAAAGGAGCGGTTG
>JAETSS010000313.1 GCA_021769545.1 Eubacterium sp. | reverse complement strand
GAAGTCAAGTACTGTTATTCCTTCCAACGGTCTCATGATTCGATACCTCCTTCGCACATCACTACGCCCTTCTGGGACATTGCCGCGATTTCCTCATCAGTGAGCCCTGCGGCTTTCAAAAATCTCCCGGTATCCTCTCCCAGTATCGGGGCCGGACCTGCAGGAGTGTCTTCGATCCCCGATATCTTGATGGGAACACCCGGCATCTTTATCCTGCCCAGCAGCTTGTCATCGACCTCCACCACCATGTTCCTTACATTGAGATGCTCATTTTCGAAGGCCTCCGGAACCGTGTATCCCGGCCCGCTCGGTATGTTCAGAGGTCTGAGGGTCGCCTCTACCTCCCATTTGGTCATTTCGCTGAATCTATCGGCGATTATCTTCCTTAGACTCGTAAGATAGTTTTTGCCTCTCGATTCGTTGGTGGCATATCTCGGGTCATCCAGCAGCTCCTCCATACCCATGGCTTCACAGAATTTCTCCCACTGGGCATTGGTAGATACCGCCGTGGATATTATTCCGTCTTTGACCTCGAAGGTATCGTACGGTGCTATGGCTCTGGACTGGTTGCCTTCGCGTTCGAAGCGTTTTCCCGTCATCATCTCGGCTATCAGTATGTCCTCGAGAGCCGAAAACATGCAGTCGGTAGAGGCTATGTCTATCTGCTGCCCTTCGCCTGTGACATCCCTTGCCATCAATGCGGAAACTATCGCAAATGCGAGGAACACTCCGCCGAACTGATCTGCCATTCTTGAACCGTGAGCTGTAGGCTCTCTTCCGGCAAAGCCGGTTATCTGCATGAGTCCGCACAATGCTTCCGCCGTCAGATCATTGCCGGCCGTATTGCTGAGCGGGCCTGTCTTACCGAAGCCCGTATGGGATGCGTATATTATTCGGGGATTTACCAGGCACGCTTTTTCGTACTGGAGATTGCACCTTTCCATCTCTCCTGCCGGAAAGGACTCGCACACTACATCGGCATCTTCTATGAGCTTCATTATCAGTTTCTGTCCCTCCGCGGAATTACGGTCTATGCACACGCTCTTTTTACCTCGGTTCATATATGCATGGTATGCGCTGCCTTTATCGTTCTTGGGAAAACTGCTTCTTAAAACGTCGCCGCCTGTGTTATGATCTTCCAGCTTTATGACCTCTGCGCCGAAATCCGCCAGCAGCATCGTTCCGTAGCTTCCCATGTGGCCCTGGGTAAAATCAATGATCTTCACTCCATCTAATATTCTGGACATTTTTCCCTCCGCATTATTCTTTACCGGCAGCACGTCCTCAACATCACGTCTCGGACATGCTGCCCTGATGACATACTATTTTCCGGCATCTGACACAACGAAGGTCACATCGCCCTTTACGGTCAGGATAGGTTCATCGAACACTTCGGATCTGTCAGTCTTCTGATTGTATTCCGATGTCTTGTACATCTCATATCCGTAGACCCTTGAAGAATTGCCCTGCTTGATGAGCCATACGACGATCTCCACCGCATCCAGCATATGTACAGGTCTTAAGATGTTGCCTTCGGTGTGAACGAAGAGTCCGCCGTCTCCTCCGTCGCGGATATTGCT
>JAETSS010000312.1 GCA_021769545.1 Eubacterium sp. | reverse complement strand
GATAAACGATAATTTACAGCAGCAGGCTCAGGCGATTTACTCTTCAATGTTCATTGATAACCCTGATCCTGCATGGTCGCATGGACATCTATCTGATCTCATAACCGTAAAATACGGTAAAGACCACAAGAAATTAGCTGATGGTATCTATCCCGTCTATGGCTCTGGTGGGATAATGCGCTATGTTGAGCGCCCTCTGTATAATAAGGAATCAGTTCTGATTCCAAGAAAAGGGACTCTGAACAACGTCATGTATGTCAATCAACCGTTTTGGTCTGTTGACACCATGTTCTACACCGAAATGAAACTTCCGAATGTAGCGAAGTTTGTATATCACTTTGTCAAGGCAAAAGACCTCGCATCAATGAATGCTGGATCCGCCGTTCCAAGCATGACAACGGATATATTGAATGCGATGGAAGTTGTCATCCCCTCCGCGTCAGCCCTTGAAGAGTTTGAATCCCTGGTTGCGCCAATGTATGAGGCTATGGAAGCAAACGATGTTCAATCGAAAGCACTGTCCCAAATGCGTGATACACTGCTGCCGAAGCTCATGTCCGGAGAGATCAATGTCTCTGCCGTCCAGCTCTAAGCCGCTAAATTATCGTTTACCTGATTTGGAGGTTGTACCATGTTTGATAAAGTTCAGGAGAGCTTGAAAAGAAGCAAAGACGAGCGCCAGAAAAAGCGTCTTGAAAAGGAACGGGTTCGTCTTGAGAAAGCCGCAGCAGAAGCGGTTCGTGAGAAAGAGCGGCTTCAACAGGAGGCGGAAAAGATACAGGCTGAAAAAGATTGCCTTCTCTCCCTCGATGATAAGGGACTGATGGTAGAACTGATTCTGGCAGTGCGCGGCTTATACTCACAGATAGAGTACATTCAGAGTCAGCAGGAGTCTTTATCCGAGCGGATTGACGATATTGAGTCAGACATCTCTTCCATCCGCAGCGATATTTCGGATTTGGAAAGCAGACTGGGCTCGTCCGATCAGTAAAACTCAATGAAGGAGGCGCAGACGTGATTATTTCCCCGCAATCTCTTGATACAAACCTCAGTCAGCTTTTAGCGGAGGTTAAGTCCGGCTCAATGCAGTTGCCGGAGTTTCAGCGTGACTGGACATGGGATGATAACCGGATTAGAGGCATCATCGCCAGCTTATCACAGGGTTATCCTATGGGTGCCATCATGCGGCTGCAATACGGCAATCCGGACATCCAATTCAAATACCGTACAATTACGGGTGTAAAAGGCGTTTCTGTGAAGCCGGAGCATTTGATTCTCGATGGTCAGCAGCGGCTTACTTCAATTTATCAGGCAACATCCTCTAAAGAGCCGGTCTTGACCAAAACAGAAAAAGGCAAGGCTATTAAGCGTTATTACTATCTCTCAATGGAGAAGTGCCTTGACGATGATGAGGATCGTTTTGATGCTGTCCTCTCCATCCCCGAAGACCGCAAGATAAAAGAGAACTTTGACCGAGACGTGAAGCTCGACCTCTCAACCAGAGAATATGAATACGAGAATAAGCTGTTCCCGGTCAATATTGTGTTCGATAGCAATGCTGTAATGGACTGGTTCATGGGCTACAT
>JAETSS010000311.1 GCA_021769545.1 Eubacterium sp. | reverse complement strand
AGCCTGATACTGGTCGCTTTCGTGCTGGCAGCAGGGATTTTTGTGTATGAAAATAAGACGCAGGAGGTCAGCCAGACAAGCGGCAGTTTTATCAAGTGGGTGGACTTTAACGCGTCAAAGGAAGCGATGAAAAAAGCATGTGTCATGGATATCGAATCGTATGAGGCAGAGAAACATCTCGACTGGATCACGCTGCTTGCGTATGCCGCGGTGCGCGGCGGCGGGGAGTTTGGGAGCAAGTCGACGGCGTATATCGATGAGATCGCGGCGAAGCTTACGGCTGGGGAGATCACCGAGGATCAGCTACGGGAGAAGTACCAGTATTTTTCGTATTATTACGAGGCGTATTCCGCAGTGCTTGGCGGTATGCTCGGGGAATATGAGGTAAAGGACGCGGGCGGCACGTACCAGAAGAAATACGGTCTAAAGGCGTTTTCGCCGATCGCGGCAGGATTTTCTTATCAGGACTATGATGATGACTCTGATAAAATAGGACTAAGTCAGAAAGACCCTTTCAGCAAGGGGGTACTGATATAGTCCTATTTTTATTTTGGGTTAAGGAGGCACGTATGAAAACAAAAGAAGTGACAGTTTACAAGGGAAGGGGAGCTAACTACAATAACCCGCAGATAGTCCTACAGGGGAAATGGCTGCAGGGATTAGGCTTTTCCATCGGCGATAAGGTTACGATCACCTGCGAGCAGGACAGGATCGTCATCATAAATCCGACAGTTGGACAGGCTCTTAACGGAATGGAGGAGGTATAGACATGGGAGCAACGGTTTATTGTATGTGTAATCAAAAAGGTGGGTGTGCGAAATCCGTTTCTTCAGTCAACCTCGGAATCGGACTGGCCCATGAGGGAAAGCGTGTACTTTTATGCGACGTGGATTCACAGGGCTCGCTGACTGCCAGCTTAGGCTGGCAGCAGCCAGACCAGATGGAGGTCACACTTTCCACGATATTAGGAGGTATCCTTACAGACAAACCACTTCCGCCTGGAAGCGGGATACTGCATCACGCAGAAGGGATTGATGTCCTGCCTGCAAACATTGAGATCTGCGGGCTTGAGAATACTCTGGTAAATGCGATGGGCAGGGAGACAGTGCTGCGGCAGTATCTGGATACTGTGCGCGAAGATTATGATGTGATTATTCTGGATTGTATGCCATCGCTTAACATACTGACCATTAATGCGCTTGCAGCGGCGGATCAGGTGATCATACCCTGCCAGTCGCAGTTTCTCTCCATGAAGGGGTTAGAACAGCTTATCCGCACAATTGCAAGGGTAAAGCGGAATATTAACCCAAAGCTTTCCATTGCTGGTATATTAATTACAATGGCAGATATGCGCACGAATTATGCGCGCGATATTGTGGAGCTTCTGCATACCAACTATGACGGGAAACTGCGGATATTTGACAGCATTATCCCAATGTCCGTGCGTGTTGCGGAGAGCAGCGCGGCAGGAAAGAGCATTTATCTCCATGACCCGGCAGGAAAGGCGGCTGCGGCTTATGCCGCACTGACAAAGGAGGTTCTGGAAGGGTGAAAAGCAGTGCGAAAAACATACAGTTGACATCTTATGACGACCTTTTCTCCGCAG
>JAETSS010000310.1 GCA_021769545.1 Eubacterium sp. | reverse complement strand
GATTTCATGTGTGAGTGCAGGGGGAAAGTCCAGATTGATTGATGCCTTACGGGGATCGGAGCGCGAAAATGTACTGGTGATCGCGGACGGTGCATCGATCGGGCCAGAGATGAATGAGCTGTTTCAGTATATGAAAGTGCATTCACATGTGAGATGTTACCTTCCGGAATCGTTTGAGTGGCTGATCTTAAGATCGGGTCTTATTGACGGCAATGAAGTTAAGGATATTTTACAGCATCCACAGGATTTTATAGAAAGTCAGGAATATTTTAGCTGGGAGCGTTTTTTTACAAATGTGCTGATCCGGTATACAGAGAATACTTACCTTCAATATACAAAACATAAGCTGAATGATACCTACCTTCATGACAGATCGGTACAGATGATTTCGAATGCTATGGAAAGGGTACTGGAATGAAATGAAATCTCCCACAAACTATGACGCACATCTGACGGAAAGCATGTCTGGTAATTTTAATGACGCAATGGTGCGAAACAGGCAGTTCACGAGTCTGTTTTCTGGCCGGATAGAGTACGAGAGACTATCATAGAAACAGGAGGGAAGGAATGGATCATACGAAGAAAAAATTACCGATCGGCGTTGAATTTTTCAAGAAAATCCGCGACGAAGATTATTATTACATCGATAAGACGGGCATGATAAGGGATCTGATCCACTCATGGGGCGCTGTCAACCTGTTTACAAGACCGCGCCGCTTTGGGAAATCCCTCAATATGGATATGCTCAAAACCTTTTTTGAGATCGGGGCGGACGCCTCGTATTTTGAGGGGCTCGAGATCATGCAGGACAAGGCGCTCTGTGAAAAGCATATGGGAAAATACCCTGTCATATCCATCTCACTGAAGGATATCGACGGTATGACGTATGAATCCGCAGTAAAGAAAATGGGCGGGATCATCAGGCGGGAGGCACGCAGACTACAGTTTCTGCTCGACAGCGGCAGCCTGTCCGCGTTCGACAAGGACTATATGAAATCATTTTTGGGTCCGGATCTGGATGAGCAGACGCAGGAGGAAAGCCTCGCTGCATTTTCAGAGCTGCTGTATAAGCACTTTGACCAGAAGGTGATCATTCTCATCGACGAGTATGACGTGCCGCTCGACAAGGCGTATCAGAACGGTTATTACAGAGAGATGGTCAGCCATATCAGGGCTTTTTTTGGCAGTGCCCTGAAGACAAATGAATGTCTGCAGGCGGCAGTGATCACGGGCTGCCTGCGGATCGCTAAGGAAAGTATCTTCACCGGACTCAACAATTTTAAGGTCAATACGATCGCTGACATAAAATTTGCACAGTACTTTGGTTTTACAGATACCGAAGTGAGAGAGATTCTTAAATATTATGAACTTGATGAACTATATACCCAGATCAGAGAGTGGTATGATGGTTATCATTTTGGAAAATACGAGATGTACTGCCCATGGGATGTTATCAATTACTGCGACAAACTGCGTGCAGACAAAAAGCACAGACCAGAGGCGTTCTGGGCAAACAGCAGCAGCAACTACATCATACAGGATATCCTGTCCATGGCGTCCGAGACAGCAAAAGGACAGATCGAACTGCTGATCTCGGGGGAAGCGATCGAG
>JAETSS010000309.1 GCA_021769545.1 Eubacterium sp. | reverse complement strand
CTGAATTCCCCCTTATCCTTTGTAGTTTTCTTCTCCCACGATGGCCGTTATAGCTTCTCTGAAATGACGGTCAGGCTCCACCCACAGATCACGCTCGGTCCTGAATGAACCGCCTGTCGGCATGTACACTATGGATTGATAATTTCCCCTATGCTCCGTCATGATGTCCTTGATGCGTCTGAGCATCAGGGACGTATCGCCCTCGGGGAGCTTTATCTTGACAATGCCCTCAGGCTCCGCGGCAGCCGTGTTTTCCCGTCTGCCCTGCTGCCGGAGATCTCGCGCCTGTGATCCCCCGGAAACCGCCTCCAGTTCTCTTATATCGACGATCCTGTCGGCAAGGAGCTTAGGCATCTCGCCTTCCTTGAAGTTGATCGTTCCCGCGATGGATACGATCCTGTCCTCCGCTACGAGATTTCCGAATTTTTCATAGATATTTGGAAATACCACCACCTCTACCGTGCCGTAAAGATCCTCCATATCGACGAAGGCCATCATATTGTTGTTTTTCGTTATAAGCGTTTTCTTTCCGGTTATTATTCCCGCCATGACAGCATGCATACCATCCGTAACGAAGCTGTGCATTCCTTCGCTGGTCTCGCTGTCCAGTACATCTGCAAGATCCTGCGACGTCACCGTCACTGATTTTTCTATCCGCTGACGATATTCCTCAAGAGGATGCTCGGTTATGTAAACTCCCAGCATCTCCTTTTCCTGGGCGATGAGGACGTCCTTTTCGAAGTTCTTCACGTCAGGCAGCTTCTTCATAGACTGGTTCTCCTCCATGGTGGCTGCATTGGTCTGGAAAAGGGAAAGCTGTCCCTCTATGGTGTTTTTGGCGTCTGACTGAGCCGATTCTATCAGGCTCTCGAACACCGCCATATGGGCCGCTCTGTTTTCATTGAAACAGTCAAGAGCCCCTGCCTTAATGAGACTTTCCATGGCCTTCTTGTTCATTTTATGGATATCCAGATTTTCAATGAACCTGAATATATCCTTAGGCTCTCCCTTGGACTCTCTGGCTTCTATGATGGCCTCTATAGGACCTTCGCCAACGTTCTTGACCCCCAGAAGCCCGAACCTTATCCTGCCGTCCGATACGGAAAATTTCTTGCTGCTTTTGTTTACATCTGGAGGCAGCACCTCTATACCCATATCGTTGCAGTTTCTTATATATTTGGCCGTATACTCACCGTCTCCGATAACGCTTGTCATCAGCGCGGCCATGAATTCCACCGGATAATGGACCTTGAGATATCCCGTCTCGTATGCCACTACCGCATAGGCCGCCGCATGTGACTTGTTGAATGCATATTCCGCAAAGCTTACCATCTGATTGAATATGTCCTCAGCCGCTTCCCTCGGGACGCCGTTCCTTATACAGCCCGGTATCTCTACGGTCCCGTCATCCGCCACCTTGCCGTTGATAAAGTATTCCTTTTCCTGCAGCATCACATCCATCTTCTTTTTACTCATGGCTCGCCGTACAAGATCGGAACGCCCGTAGGAATATCCGCCCAGATCCCTTACGATCTGCATTACCTGCTCCTGATACACGAGACAGCCGTATGTTACGGAAAGTATCGGCTCCAGGCTCTCATGAGTGTATTCTA
>JAETSS010000308.1 GCA_021769545.1 Eubacterium sp. | reverse complement strand
AGATGGAGTCGACGGGCATAGAGTATCCGCTGCTCAATATCGAAAAAGCCATGCTGGCATGCAGAGAGCAGAAATACGATGAAGCGAAACGTCTTGTGGATGCGCTCCTGCCTGAACATGCGGAACGGATAAACCTGCTTCTGGTACAGGGAGACATTCTCTACGGCATGGGAGGATACGGGCAGGCGTATGAAAAATATAAGGCTGCGGTGGAAAGAGAGCCGGAGTGCCAATACGGCGTTTTTTACATGGGAAAATGCATGGATGAAATGGGGATGCTGAAAGAGGCCAAAGCTGTTTTCAGCAGGCTGCTGGATGAAGCTCCGTACAATATGACCATAAAGGAGGCGTTCCAAAACTGCAACAAAAAATATCTCCGGCAGATCGAGGACAGGATCGAGGCAGGAGAAAACGATTTCAGATTATGCTTTGAGTTGGCTGAATCGCTGACGGAAAACGGGCAGTACAAGGAGGCCGTAGTTTTTCTTGAACTGCTGGAAGGATATAAAGACAGAATAGAGACGTTCCATCAGCTGGCGGCAGAGATATACTTCAACCTGGGTGACGATGAAAAGACGTTGGCAAATCTTCAAAAATGCAGCGGCGCTTCCTTCAGGATAATTGAAAGCGTCGTATATTACAGACAGGGAGATGCCTTCAAGGCGTTAGATCATTTGAAGGAGATAATAGAAAGCGATGGGGAAAATCTGTCGGCTCTATTCAAAATGGGGCAGATCCAGTATGAAATCGGCGCCTACAAGGGATGCGTAGAGACCATGTCAAAGCTCATAGAGGAAGCTTCGGACTACCATGTGGCCTACGGTATAAGGGCAAAGGCGCTGTATGAGTTGGGAAGGTACGGAGAAGCCATAAAGGACTGCGATGCCGTTGCGGAGATCGAGATGTATGATGTGGAAGCGCATATATGCAGGATAAAGATCCTGGCGGAAGCGGGCGAATACAAGATGGCATCGGAGTGGCTCGACTGGATGAAGGAAGAAGGCATGAAGGGAAGCATGCTGGACTTCCTCGACGGCTTTATAAAGGAAGGCGCAGATGCAAAGGCTGCAGAACGCATATACAGGGGAATAATAAAGGCGCGTCAGCAGAATAAGGCAAAGGCTGCATCGGATGACGGACCAAGGCTTGAGCTTGCAGACCTGTCAGAGGTGTATTACCGAATGGTCCTGATGAGGTATGATGAAACTGCTGATGTAGGTGAATACGATCAGGAGCAGCTGGACGAGATGATAGAGCTGATCGATGAAGGCCTTGAGGAGAACAAAAACAGTGTGCATCTCAGAGAGCTTCTGGGCGACATATATTCTGCTTTCGATATGAACGCCGATGCTATAGAGGAGTATGGCAAGGTCATAAAGCTTGTGCCCGGAAGAGTGGGTATATACAGGATGCTGGCTGAGATCAGCATGCGTGAATGCAAGTGGAGCGAGGCGGTCTCCTTTATGGATAAGGTCATCGAAATGGACGCATTGGCAGAGGATCATCAGAAAAAGGCAGACTGTCTGATACGTCTCGAAAGGTTG
The DNA here is from genome assembly GCA_021769545.1 of Eubacterium sp. The sequence continues at coordinate 72 of JAETSS010000308.1, read as the reverse complement.
GATGAAGCGCTTGCTTCGCTGACGCTGGCTTTTTCATTGAAGAGCGAGCTGCCGGAGGCGCTGAACAGCATG
>JAETSS010000307.1 GCA_021769545.1 Eubacterium sp. | reverse complement strand
CAGCTATCCGATGCGATCTCAGGGAAGGTCTTGAGGTGGTGGCCGACGGATATATCTACCTCTATGAGCGCGGCGGCAGCTATTCCCTCAACATAAGGAACATGGAAGCCGCCGGGCAGGGCGATCTTGCGGCGGCATTCGAAAAGCTCAAGGCAAAGCTGGAAAAGGAAGGACTCTTCGACAGCCGGCATAAAAAGCCGCTTCCGTTCTTTCCGGAAAAGATAGCGGTGGTGACGTCAGCCACGGGAGCCGCCGTAAGGGATATAACCAAGATAATAAGATCAAAGAACGACTGCGTGGATATACTGATATATCCCGTTCTTGTGCAGGGTCCTAAGGCCCCTGCGGAGATAGAAGCAGCCATTTACGATATAAACGAGAATCACAGAGATGTGGATGTCATCATCACCGGGCGCGGGGGAGGCTCTATGGAAGAACTGTGGGCCTTCAACGACGAAGGCGTTGCAAGGAGCATATTCGCTTCGGAGATCCCCGTCATTTCAGCGGTGGGTCATGAGACCGACTTTACCATAGCTGATTTCGTGGCGGATCTGAGGGCGGAAACCCCTACAGCCGCTGCAGACAAGGCCGTTCCCGATACCGGACAGCTGCGGGAGTATATCGGCTCCGTGGCATGGGAGATGAAACGCAATCTCAGGAATGTGACGGAGGACCGCCGCAAACACCTGGAAATGCTCAATCCTCAGAGCTTCGGACGAGATATACAGAGCCGCATAGCGCTGGATCAGATGACGGTGGATAACATAATACATGATATGGGAAACCATATGAAAACCAGGATATCATCACTGAGCCACAGGCTGACGCTGATGGAGGAGACTCTAAGATCGGCAGATCCCAGGGCGATACTCAGCAGAGGATACTGCGTAGTGACCGATGATGAGGGAAATATAGTGAAGGATGCGGCCGCCCTGCGGGAAGATCAGATGATAAGGATCGAAGCGTCGACGGGATATGCCAGAGCACGCGTTACCGAAACGGGAAAGGAGATATGATATGGCGGAAAAGAAAAAGAGTTTTGAAGATACGTTGAAAAAGCTTGAGGAGGCATCGGAAAAGCTCAAATCCGAGAATATTTCCCTTGAAGATGCCATTAAAAGCTATGAAGAAGGTATAAAATATTATAAGGAATGCAGCGAGATACTTGAAAAAGCCAGTCAAAAAATCGAAACATTAACCAAATAGGAGGAAAAAGCGATGAAAGATTATACGTTTGATGATTACAGGGATTTTGTGGAAGAACACCTGTTGGATTTTATTCCCGACGTGGATCACAAGAGCATCACTTTATATGAATCCATGAAATACAGCCTTTCTTCGGGAGGAAAGAGGATAAGACCGGTGCTGCTTCTGGCGGCATGCGATTTCTGCGGAGGAAAGATGGAAGAGGCGCTGCCTTATGCATGTGCGATAGAATATATACACACGTATTCACTGATACACGACGATCTGCCATGTATGGACAACGATGATCTCAGACGCGGAGTGCCGACCAATCACAAGGTATACGGAGATGCCGTGGCTACGCTGGCGGGAGACGGATTGCAGGCAGCGGCATACGAGGTAATGAACAGAGACATGTTCATGTACTTCGACGATATC
>JAETSS010000306.1 GCA_021769545.1 Eubacterium sp. | reverse complement strand
TCGTCATGACTTCATCATCATTGAGCAGTGAAACAGCGCTTTCTATTATGTGCTCCAGCTCCCTGACATTGCCCGGCCAGTCATATTTTTTCAGCAGCCGCTTCAGATCATCATCTATCGTAATGTTTTTATTGCCGTAGATCTCGCAGTACTTCTGCTCAAAATATTCGACGAGAGGAAGGATATCCTCCTTTCGTTTTCTCAAAGGCGGTACCTCCAGAGATATGACGCTTAACCGGTAATACAGATCCTTTCTCAGCTGTCCGTTTTCCGTACACTTGATGGGATCTATATTGACGGAGCTTACTATCTTGCATCTTACAGGCAGCTCTTTATCATCGCCCAGCTTCCTGAAACATTTTTCCTGTACAGCCCGCAGGAATTTTGCCTGAAGATTTAAAGGCATGGAGTTTATTTCATCCAGATACAGTGTACCTCTTCCCGCCTGCTCGAAAAAGCCCAATGTATTTTCCGCACCTGTAAAGGCGCCCTTTTTCGTTCCGAACAGAAGGCTCTCCAGCAGGCTTTCCGGAAGAGCCGCGCAATTGAGAGCCACAAAGGGCTCTTTGCGTCTCGGCCCCGCATTATGCATGCCCTGCACTATCATTTCCTTTCCGGTACCGGTCTCACCGTATACAAGCACCGGAGCATCGCCCACCGCCGCCTTTTGTGCATCAAAGATCAGGTTCTTCATTTTACTGCTCAGACAAATGAGATGATCGAATGTAAATCTTGTGCCGTTGTGCAGTCCCAGAGAACGCTTTTCACTGGTTGCCTGCAGGCCTATGGTCTTACTATAGACATCCCTGATAGGTGTCATATCTCTGCTTATGGAATATACAGCCTCGGTAACATTGCCCTTCTTTATCGGGAACGAGCTGGCTATAAGCTGCTTCGTCTTGCCGAGTTTCGTTACGGTCCTGTAATTTCCTTCCCTTATAGGCTCACCGGTCTTAAGCACCTGATAATGCTCACTGCTTTCAATAGACCACTGATAGACGTCCATCAGCCGTCTTCCTATTACATACTTGGGATCGAGATCCTCATATTCACCCAGCTTCCTGTTGTAAAAAATGATCTTCCCGTTGCTGTCGGTCATTATGACACCTTCGTTGATATTGTCCAATACCTCAAGGCAGTAGGAAAGTTTCTTTTCTCTTTCTCTGTTCTGAGTGTCATCTCTTATCAGTATTATATAAAATGTTTTTTCGTTTTCTTTTATCTCTGATGCCCGGACATAATAGAGCCTGTCATCAAGCTTTATTGTGCCCGTGTTTCGATCAAAGGCTTCGATAATGTCTACGATCTCATCGCTCAATCCGGAGCCTTTGCGAAACACATCATATGAGCAGTCTTCAAATAAGATATTATATTCACTGTCCGCTATTACGAAGCCCTCATTTTTATCCAAAGAATCACGCTTTCTGTTTCTTTTCATTTCTTCTTTCCAGCACTCTAGGCGCACATTCTATTACTCTCAGAGCCAGCAGCAGCGAAAGGGCATACCCGCATGCAGCAAGTATCATCATGTTGGAAAGACCAACAGCATCCGCTACGAAGCCTGCGATGGTCGTTATCAATGCACCGCCTATGAATTCTCCCATAGACATCGGGATCGATATTCCCGT
>JAETSS010000305.1 GCA_021769545.1 Eubacterium sp. | reverse complement strand
CCATATCTCTTATCAAAAGCTCTATGGTATTGACGAACTGCCCGCTGTTATAGTACACCTCAACCATTTCCTCCACGGATTTGAGCTTTATGAGATCATCATATGTTATCCAGTTGGTTTCCATGACTTCATAGGGCGGAAGCTCCGTATGCTTAAGACCGTACGAAACGCAGCGCTTTTCCATTGGAGACCCCTTGAGTACCTTGAGAAAACCAAGCTGCAGCTGGTGAGGACGCAAGGCAAACACATCATCAAATGATTTCCTGAAGCTTTCGTAATCCTCAAAAGGCAGCCCCGCTATGAGGTCAAGATGCAGATGTACGTTATTGCATTCCTTTATACTTCTCACCACCCGGCTCAGATACGCAAAATCCATAGGTCTGTCTATCTCCCGCAGCGTCTCTTCATTGGTGGACTGTACGCCTATCTCAAGCTGCACCTGCCCCGGCCGCATGCCCCTAAGGAGCTCTAGTTCCTCCTCCTTAAGCAGATCGCCCGCTATCTCGAAGTGAAAATTGGTAATGCCGTTATCGTGCTCCCTTATATATCTCCAAATCTCCGTCGCACGCTCGTGAGTGCAGTTGAAGGTCCTGTCGATAAACTTTACCTGTGGCACTTTCCGCTCGATAAAATAGGCCAGCTCTTTTTTCACCAGCTCCATATCCCTGAATCTCAACGTTTTTTCCACTGAGGACAGGCAATAGCTGCACCTGAATGGACACCCCCTGCTGCTTTCGTAGTATATTATCCTGTGTTCAAATCCCTCAAGTGTTTCGTATGGAAAGGGCACCTGACTCAGATCAAGGGTCCTGCTGTCAGGTCCGACAATGATATCCCCTTTGATATCTCTGAAAGTCACACCTTCCATCGTATACAACCTCTCATCCGGGCTGCCGCCCCTTTCCGCATACGCTCTGACGACATTATAAAAAGTATCCTCCCCTTCTCCACGGAGGACACCCTTAACGTTTGTTAGCTGCTCCAGCATTTCCACGGAATCAAAGGATACCTCGGGGCCTCCGAGCCAGATGTCCATATCCGGTCTCACCTTTCCCATATCGGCAGCGATCTCTTCGATCTCCTTTCTGTTCCATATATAGCATGACAGAAAAAGCACGTCAGGCTTTTTCCTGTAGATATCCGTTATTATCTTGCTCACCGGCTGATTTATGGTGTATTCGGCGATCTCTATCTCCGGCATGACGGAAAGAGCCACATCCTGCGAAAGCATTTTTTCCGCATATGACGAAAGGCTGTATATGGCAAGATTCGAATGTATGTATTTGGCATTTACCGCAGTCAGCAGAATTTTCATGATCTCTCCTTTATCCAAGAATGTTCGGTATCTCTTCCAACACACCACTGCCGCTAAATCCGTGAGCCACAATGAGTAACACATGTTCTTAAACATAACGCTCTATGGTTATGTAAAGTCTGTCCTTTCGCGTCCTGCCGCCTATCTCGCGCAGGTAGGCCTTGCCCTTTCCTCTCAGCACCAGCTTGTCGCCTTCGTTTACCTGCATATCCGTCTTTTCCGACTGCATGCTGTTTACGAATACCAGCCCTGAGCGAATAGCCTCTGCCGCCTTTGCACGCGACAGCTTGAAAGCCGACGATATGACATTGTCCAGCCTCAGTGAA
>JAETSS010000304.1 GCA_021769545.1 Eubacterium sp. | reverse complement strand
ATACAGAGGTCCATGGAGCATGGGTGAATTCAAAGGCTTTGGAACTGGTGGGAATAACCGACGAGACACCGGATCCCGATTACGGAGAGATCTTCCGCGATGCCAATGGAGAAGCTACAGGCTATCTCAATGAAATGGCCATGGGGCTTGCGGGAAAATATGCATTGAAATTTACCATCGCGCGTGAAAAAGAGCTGATCACAAAGGTCGCCGCTCTGTTTGCTTCGAAGGGAGTGACTGCGGTACAGGATATGCGTCCTGAACTGGGATATGATCTTGGCCAGTATGAAGCCTTTGCGCAGTTGGCGGCGGAAAACGCTCTCGACATCAGAGTACACAGCGCAGCAAATCTGTTTGACGATCTGGATCAGGTAATGGAACTGCAGCAAAAATATAACAGCGATAAATTCCGGCTGTGCCTTTTAAAGCAGTATTTGGACGGTGTTCCCACTACGCACACGGCAATGGTGACAGAGCCGTATCTGGATGCTCCGGACATCATGGGAGAGCCCCTTAACGATATCGTAAAAATGCAGCAGCAGGTCGAAAAGGCTCATAGACACGGGCTCTCGGTAAAGATCCATTGCTGCGGGGACCGAGCGGTAAAACAGGCATTGGATTTTTATGAGGATTCGATAAACAAATACGGAAAAACAGCAAGCAGGCATGCTGTGGAGCATGTGGAAATCGTACGGCCTGAAGATGTGGATAGGTTTAAGGAACTGGATATAATCGCATCCATGCAGCCGGAGCATATGGTCATTCAGGTAGACAGATATGAGGAAAATCCGTATTTTGATAAGTACAGCGAAAAGCAGATGGAGACTTCGTGGAATTTCCGCAGGCTTCTGGATAAGGGAGTACGCGTCGCATTCGGAACAGATTGTCCTGTCGTCGGGATCGACCCGCTTATCGGCATATACAGAGCGGTGACACGTAAGTTCAACGACGGAAAGCCGGATGAGGGGATGCAGCCGTCACAGAAGATAACGGTACGGGAAGCACTTCACTGCTATACATATAATTCGGCCTTTGGCGTAAAGAGAGAGCATGAGCTCGGCACATTGGAGGCGGGAAAGCTGGCGGATATCGCGGTCATAGATAAAAATATCCTAAACTGCGAGCCGGAGGAGATCAAAGAGGCAAAGGTCTTGCTTACATTGATGAATGGAGATATTACATATGACGGCAGACGTTAAAGGACGCCATAAAAAAAGTGTGCAAGACGGAATCAAAGATTCCTTTGCACACATGTCGCCCGCAAGGGGCGACGCTTCGCAAGGTGCTTTTCTTGATATTCCGGAAATATCGAAAATCGATATTTCCTACATAATAAAAAAACAGATGGGAGACACATTCCATCTGTTTTTCTGAGTTTGCTCATTTCTGTGCATTTAACTTATGCACGGGTGGGGACGGGTGAGACTTAGGCGTTAGCCTTGTTGAATCTCTTTGCTAATCTTGAAACCTTTCTTGAAGCTGCGTTCTTGTGGATAGTATGCTTTGCAGCAGCCTGCATAAGCTTTTTCTCTGCTAAAGTAAGCTTTTCCTTAGCTGTTTCCATGTCGCCTGCTTCGATAGCTGCATCAAAAGCCTTCAATACTGCTTTGATATGACCCTTGACACGTCTGTTTCTTGCGG